>JADJPK010000006.1 GCA_016713305.1 Betaproteobacteria bacterium | reverse complement strand
TCCGGCCCGCCGCGCGCCCCTGCGGCACCGTGCAAGGGATCTCCAGCGGAGCTCGCCGGCCGTCACACGGGCGCACTCCGCCTGCCGTCGTGGCACAGGAAAGGGAATCTCCTGGGCATCATGCAGGGCGCCGGACGCAAGCGGCTCCGACCGTTACGTCTATGCGCGGGCCCTGGCGGTGGACGACGGCCGGTATGACGACTGCGGCCCGGTGCGGGAGCTGGACGAGGATAGTCCTGTCGCACCTGACTCGAGATTCGCCCGCCTTCCAGAAGGTACCAACCTCGCCGCCGCCGAGGGGCACCATCCCGGTGCGTCCTCAGCAACTGTCCCCGACGCGGCGCGGGAGACTTCCAACGACCTGCTGGAGGCGTTGCGGGTTTCGCCGAAGCCGCCCGCCGCCTCCGCGGGCCCAGGCCCCCCAGATTTTAGACGCCACTCGGGGAGGCCGCCAGATACGCCGGGGCGCTGGGCCAGAGCGCATGTCAAGGGTCGCGTCCTTCCTCGCCGTGTACGGGGGGCGTCCGAAGGTCTTCCACCTCGCCGCTGTTCGCGAACCATCGTGACGACGCGCGCGATACTACCGACGCCTTCGAGGATGCGGTGGCGCGCAATCCCCTCCCCGCGACCTCAAGACGCATCTGTCGGCGATCTTCCTGCGCGTGGCGGCACACCTCGAAGCGCGGGGGATGACCCGGACCGTCTCGTTACCATGGTGGCCGAAGATCCCGGTGCGTTGGGGGACCTCCTGCATGGGGGACTTGAGAGGGCGTCTGCGGCCGAGCCGGGCATCGGATGGAAGTTCGAGGCAGGCCACGCCGCCTATCTTGCCCGGCGCGACCTGGGGCACTCGCCTACGGGGTGGTCGTGACATCGACCGATCCGTTGAGCGGCGCACTGGCCACGAGACCCCAGACGGTGGATGCCGACTGGCGCTGGCAGCCCGAGGACGCCCAGCTTTCGCGCGAATCGATGCGGCGGGTGAAGCGCTGCTTGGGTGCGCTCTGTCTGAACGCGCGCTGACGCGCCGCGTCAGGTCCTGCAGGATGCGGCGGCTTCGGCCGTGAGGCGGGACCGGTCACTCCGCACACCGTGCATTCGGGATCCCGGGCACGCGCACCTGCCGCCATTGCATCGAGAGCGCGTCCAGGATGAGGAGCCGGCCGTCGAGTGGCTGCCCGACGTTGCCCAGCACCTTCAGCGCTTCGGCGGCCTGGATGTCTCGGATATCCCACCACGGGTGCGAACACTGCCTGACCGCACAGCGCATCTCTCCTCGGCGTCGGCGGATTCAGGAAACAGACAGTGATAGCACGCGCTGGCCTCATGGCAGATCGAAGACCGCGACCTGGCCATCGAAGCGCACTCCTGCACCGGAGACGAGCGGCTGCGGAGCTTCACGCAGGCACACGGTTGACGGCATGGCGCGTCGCGAAGTTGTCGCAGCAGTCCAGCACGATGTCCGCATCGCGGACCAGCGACTCCAGCCGCTCGCCCGACACCCGCTCCTGCACGGCATCGATCCGGGTCTCAGGATTGATCCCGCCCAGCGTCTCCGCTGCCGACAGCACCTTGGGCCGGCCGATCGATGCGGTGCGGTGGACGATCTGCCGCTGAAGAGATTCGTGGGATCGACATGGTCGGGGTTGCCCAGGGTCAGACGGCCGATGCCGCTCGCCGCGAGATAGAGGCGACACGGGGAACCGAGACCGCCGGCGCCGATCACCAGCGCGCGGGCGTCGAGCCAGCCCTGCTGGGCGTCGATCCCGACCTCGTCGAGCAGGATGTGGCGCGAATAGCGGAGAAGCTGCTGTCGCTCAGGGGAACCGCCGGAGGACGAAGGGCGGGGCCGGCGGTCTCCGCCGCGCCCCGCCCTCCGGGAGAAGATCACTTGTTCTTGAGCCGGCGCGGCGATGCTGGGCGCCTTGGCAAGGGTTCACCGCTTCGTTGAGTGGTGGTCGCTCTTGGAGACGGCGTCCGGCGGCGTGTCGGTCTTCGGTTCGTCCGCGCCTTCGGGCGCCGTGCTCTTCGCCCGGGTCTTCCTTCTGGCCTTCCTTGCTCCCCTGTCCTGCGGGTTCGACGGAGCCGCCGGCCCAGGTCGGCCTCGCGCTTGCGCACGCCCTGCTCTGGTCTCCTTGATCGTCGCTTCTCCACGACGATGTCCGGCGTGATGCCCTTCGCCTGGATGGAGCGGCCCGACGGCGTGAAGGTAGCGCGCGGTCGTGGGCTTGATGGCGGTTCCGTGCCTAGCGGCGGAATGGTTTGGACCGAGCCCCCGCCGAAGCTCTCCGATTCCCATCACGACCGCGCGCATCAGGTCCTGCAGGGGGCGCCGCGACGATCTCGGAGGCCGACGCGGACCCGCCGTTCACCAGCACCACCATCGGCTCCTTCTTCACGTCCGCCGGAAGCTTCTTGGGGTAGTCGTCCGCGGCTGCCGCGCAGGTAAAATCTCCGGCGATGCGATGGGCTTTTCATCTTGGCGTCTTCGGTCCGGCCTTCGGTGTCCACGACCAGCGTGCCGGCTGGAGAAACGCGGCGGACACGGCGACGGCCGCGTTGGAGCAGGCCGCCAGGGCCGTTGCGCAGGTCGAGCACCATGCCCTACATCTGGCCGTTGCTCTGCTTGAAGAGCCGTGTCGATGTTCTTGGCCTCCAGCAGGTCCCCGGTGTGCTCCTGGAACTGCGTGACGCGGAAGTAGCCGTAGCCTGGCTCCAGCAGCTTCGCCTTCACCGACTGGATCTGGATGACGCGCGGTTCAACGTGATCACTCGCGGCTTGGCGTCGCCCTTGCGCACGATGGTCAGCACGATCTGCGTGTTGGGCTTGCCGCGCATGCGCTTGACGGCGTCGTTCAGGGTCATGCCCTTCACGTTGGTGTCGTCGAGCTTGATGATGAGATCGCCCGCCTTGATGCCGGCCCGGTAAGCCGGGGTGTCCTCGATGGGCGAGACCACCTTGACGAAGCCGTCTTCCATGCCGACCTCGATCCCGAGGCCGCCGAATTCGCCCTGGGTGCCGACCTGCGTAGTTCCTTGAAGGCATCGGCGTCGAGTAGGCCGAGTGCGGATCGAGGCCGGACAACATGCCGTTGATGGCTTCGCTGATGAGCTTCTTGTCCTCCACGGGCTCGACGTAGTCGGCTTTTGATCCAGCCGAAGACTTCGGTGAACGCGTTGGTCTTCCACCGGCAGCTGGACCGGGTTCCCTTTGGGCGACTGCCGAGAAATGCAGGCTGACCATGACGCCAGGACGGCGCCCGCCAGTACCAGCCCTGCCTGTTTGACACGTGTGACCATGCGGCTCTCCGGGTAACGACTCATCATGATATGCAAGAACGGTGCGGGCCTGCCACAGCGTTGCCCGCAACGCCGCAGGGGTCTCGCTTCTGCGCTGCCGGGCCGAATTTCGACCCCGGCACGGCCGTTACGTTCAGCGGGGTGCGCGGCGGTGCAGCGGAAGTGGCGGGTCTGCACGAGGGCGCTCAGTGCGGCGGCGCCCATTGCAGCGGATCGAACGGCTTGCCTTGATGCCTCATCTCGAAGTATAGCCCCGACTCTTCCTGGCCACCGCTCGCGCCGACCGACGCGACCACGTCACCTGCGCGCACCGTGTCTCCGGGCTGACGCAGCGCCTCGTTGTTGCCGTAGAGGCTCATGTAGCCGCCGCCGTGGTCCACGATGAGCAGGTTCCCGAACCCGCGCAGCCAGTCGGCGAACACCACGCGGCCCGTGGCGATCGCCTTCACCTCCTGTCCCTGACGCGCCCGGATGAAGACCCCCCTTGCGCGAGAAGCCGCCATCTCCTTGGGGCTGCCGAACCGGCTCGCCACTTCGCCCGCCACGGGGAAAGTCGAAGCTGCCGCAGCGCACGGAAAGTCTCCGCCCTCCCGCGTCCGGCGTGGGGGTCTCCCGGTTCGCCAGGGTCTTCTTGCCTCCCGGCTTGGTCTTGACCGTAGGCGCCTTGGCGATCTTCTCGATGAGCTAGGTCAGCCTTTCCTCGTCCTTCTTGAGGGTGGCGTATTCCTTCCGCTGCTTGGCGAGTTCGCCGACACGGAGGCGAGCGCCTTGCGCCGGTCCTTCTCTTCCGATTCCAGCGCCTTCTTCTGCTCGCTCTGGGTCTTACCACGTGGCCCAGTTCCTCGCTGCGGGACTGGTTGTCCGCGGCGAGCTGGGCGAGCTGATCGAGGTTGCGGCGCAGGCCGGTCACGGCCTCGCCGCGGGCGCGGGAGACATAGGCTGAGATAGTGGAGGTCCCGCGCCACGCGGTTGGGATCCTGCTGCGCCAGCACGAGCCGGATGGGTTCCGCACGGCCGTTCATGTACTGCTTGTGCAGCATCCGGCCGATCTCCGATTGCTGGCGCTCGATCTCGGCCTGGGTGCGCACGGTTTTCCTCTTCGATCTGCGCGAGCCGCTGCGAGAGTCCGTGCGCTGGCGGCCCAGTTCGCGAAGCTTGCGGTTGGTGTCGCTGATGGCGCGCTCGGAAGCGCGGAGCTGGTCCACCGCCTCGGCGCGGCTTTCCTCCGCCGCACGCAGCTCGGTCTGCAGCGTCTGCAGCCGGCTGCGGACTTTGTCGAGTTCCTGCTTCGGGGGGGCGGCGCAGGGGGCGGCGGACCAGGAGGCGCGCCCCGCCGCCAGGACGCAGGCACGCCACTTCAGCGACCGCCTCGCCCGCATGCCTGCGCGAAGGGGGCCCCGCAGGCCGTGCGGGAAGGGGCACGGGCGGCCCTGCCGCGCGGGTCCGGGGCCTGCCTCAACCCTTTGCGCTTGCCCTGCGCGGCGACGGCCTTCACCTTCGCCTCGATGGCCGCCGCGTCGCCCAGGTGTAGTGATCGACCGGCCGCAGCGTGACTCGTCGAGTTCGTACACCCGGGAATGGCGGTCAGGATGTTGAGCCCCACGATCTCCTGCTCGGAAACGCCATCCAGGTACTTCACCAGCGCCGGATGGAATTGCCATGCGCGGCGATGAGGATCCGCTTGCCGGAACGCACCTGGGGGCGATCACCTGTTCCGTAGGGCACGACGCGCGCCACGGTGTCCTTCAGGCATTCGGTGAGCGGCAGCTCGGCCCCGGACAACCCGGCGTAGCGGGTGTCGTTGCCCGCGAAACGCGGATCGGTCCGTTCCAGCGGAGGCGGCGGGGTGTCAGCTGCGGCGCCAGACCGGCACCTGGTCCTCGCCGAACTGCGCAGCCATCTCCGCCTTGTTGAGTCCCTGCAGGCTGCCGTAGTGGCGCTCGTTCAACCGCCAGGAATGCTGCACCGGCAGCCACATGCGATCCATCTCGTCCAGCGCGAGCCAGAGTGTCCGGATGGCGCTTCAGCACCGACACGTGGGCGAGGTCAGACTCGTAGCCGAGCGACTTCAGCAGCCGGCCGGCCTCGCCTGGCCTCTTCGCGCCCTGTTCCGACAGATCCACGTCCGTCCAGCCGGTGAACCGGTTTTCCTTGTTGTTCCGGAGTGCTCTCGCCATGGCGCAGCAGCACGATCTTGTAGCTCATGCGGAAATCCTCTGACGTTCGTTGACTCAAGTTCTGGCGGGCAGAAACCGTTGAATTCTATCCGGTCGCCCGATGCCGGGGGGTCGGCTCGGGGGAAAGGCACGCCTCCGCGGGCCCGTGAACCGACCGTTTCCAGTGCGAGACCATGCAACACGCCTCCGGCGCCATACCGCCAAGCACGAGACTTGCCGTCGCCGCCCTCGCGGCGATGATGTCCATCCCCCCTTTGCTCCCGCTGGGAACGGAGCCCATCCCCTCGTTCGAGGCGGAGTGGATCGCCGCTCTGTTGGGTCTCGTCGCCGCCGCAGCCGCCTTCTCCCGCCCCGGGCGCGGCAGGGTGCCGTTGCCCGCGGCGCTGCTGCTGCCCGCCGCCGGGGCATTCCTGCTTGTCGTCCAATGGTCGGCCGGCATGACGGCCAGCAGTCCCATGGCCTGTCTGGCTCTCGCCTATCTCGCCTGGATGGCCTTGCTGACGAGCCTCGCGGTCCTCGTAAGCTTGCGATGCCGGGGCGGCGACAGGCGGTGGAGTGGTTCGCGTGGGCCATGCTCCTGGCCGGCGGCGGCCAATGCCGCGATCGCCGCTTGTCCAGTGGCTGCACCCCGGGCTGGATTCGCAATGGATCCTGCCCGTGATGCACGGCCGGCCCGGAGGCAACCTGGGCCAGCCCAACCATCTCGCGACCCAGATGGCCCTGGGGACGGCCGCCCTCGCGCTGCTGCGCGCCCGGGGGCGCATCCGCGAACCCTTCGCCTGGCTGCTGGCCGCCATGCTGGCCTGCGGCCTGGCCGTGACCGGCTCCCGCTCCGCCTGGCTGCTGGCGGGGGTGAGCGTGGCCGGCTGCTGGTGGCTCGGGCGCCGGCTCGATGCCGGTCCGGCGAGGGAGGCCCGCCGGGCGGTCCTGGTCGTGGCCGCCTTCTTTGCGCTGCTGGATCTGGGCAACGGTCTGCTGCCTGCCGGCGAGGAGAGCCACAGCGGCATCGCCCGTTTCGAAACCGTCCATCACGATGGCGAAGAGCGGTTCCAGATCTGGCGCGGCGCCTGGCTCATGTTCCGGGACTCCCCCTGGCTCGGCCAGGGGCACGGCCACTTCGCCGAGCGGTTCCTGGCCATCGCGCCCCAATTGCCCGTGCCGCGGCCCACCAGCATGACGCTCCACGCGCACGACCTGCCGCTGCAGATCGCTGCGGAATACGGTCTGGCGGGGCTCGTCCTCGCCGCTGCCGCCCTCCTGTTCTGGTTCATCCGCGTCTCGAAGCGGCCGGCCACGCCGGAACGGGCCTGGGCGCTGGGCGTCGCCGGCATTCTGGCGGTGCAGAGCCTCGTGGAATATCCCTGTGGTACGCGTATTTTCTCGGCCCGTTCGCCGTGGCGCTTGGAGCGGCAGAGGGGGCACGGACTAGAATTCGGCCTTGGTCGCGCGGCGCGGTGGGTCCGGATGGGCAGCCTGGCAGTCGGTGCGGCGATCCCTCTCGACCGTGGTCATCGATTACCGGTTCCTGCGGTCGTTCGACGATGTGTCCCGCCCTGCGCAAAGCGTCACAGGAAGCGGTGGCGCATCTCGCTCGGATGCGTGGTTTCTCCTTGCTGGGGCCTACGCCGGCGTGGGGCTGCATCGCGGCATCGATTTCCGGACCGCAGTGGATGAGCGAGAAGCTCGCGCTGTCGGAGGAGGTTGTTGTCGTTTTCCGCTGCCCGACGTCGTCTACCGTCATGCGCTGCTGCTGGCCGCCCAGGGTCGTGAAGACGACGCCCGCCGGTGGTGGAGGCGCGCGGAGACAAGTTATCCGTCGTTGGCCGCGGGTTGGCGGAAGGCCGCGGGGCGCCACGCGCCGGCCGTGACCGCCGGGTTGCAACAGGGAGAGGATTCGTGAGTTTCGTCAGCAGCAACTGGTGGCTGTTCGTGCTTGCCGCGGTGAGCGGCGTGGGCATCCTGGTTCCGACCATCGCCAAGATGATGTCGGGCATCCCGCAGGTGGGGGTCGCCGAGACCGTCACCCTCATCAACCGCCGCGATGCCCTCGTGCTCGACGTGCGGACCCAGACCGAATTCGGCACCGGCCATGTTCCCAGCGCCCGCCACATTCCGCTGGGCGACCTCAAGGCGCGTCTCTCCGAACTCGACCAGTTCCGCGACCGCCCCATCGTGGTCAGTGCGCTTCCGGCAACCGGTCCCAGGGCGCCGCGAAGATTCTCAAGGACTCCGGCTTCAAGGAAGTCTTCAATCTGCAAGGCGGCATCGGCGCCTGGGTACAGGCCGGGATGCCCACGGAGAAGTAGGCGCCATGGCCGACGTCACCATGTACTGCACGGCCGTCTGCCCCTACTGCATCGCGGCCGAGCGGCTGCTCAAGTCCAGGGGCGTCACCGAGATCCGCAAGATCCGCGTCGACACCGACCCGCAGCAGCGGGTGGTGATGATGGAACGGACGGGCCGTCGCACGGTTCCGCAGATCTACATCGGCGATACCCACGTGGGCGGGTTCGACGACCTGTCCGCGCTGGACCGCCAGGGCGGCCTCGTCCCGCTGCTGTCCGCCTGACCCGGATCGAGGCCGCCGGCCGCCGGTCCGTTGCCACGGGGTCCGGTTCTCCCGCGCTGTCCTGCGTTTCCCTCTCTCCCGCCGCCGACGCCTCGCCGCTGTACCCCGCTCCGCGAGTCCCGGACAGCTTTCGCCGGCTATTGAGTTCGCCTGGCCCCGCCCCATCTTTCCCGGTGTAGACCCTTTCAGGATTCCCGCCATGCACGTCGTCTGTCCGCATTGCCTCTCCGTCAACCGGGTGCCGGAAGACCGCGCCGGCGATGCACCCAAGTGGCGGCAAGTGCGATGGTCCCCTGCTGACCGGCGAACCGCTGACGCTGGATGTCCGCAATTTCGACAAGACCATCGATCGCAACGACCTGCCCGTGGTCGTGGACTTCTGGGCATCTTGGTGCGGCCCCTGCCGCATGATGGCACCGGCCTTCGCACGCTCGGCCCGGTCCCATGCGGCACGCGCGGTCTTCGGCAAGCTCGACACCGACGCCGAGAGCGCCATCGCCCAGCGCTACGGCATCCGCAGCATCCCCACCCTGATCCTCTTCAAGGGTGGCCGTGAGGTCGCACGGGTGTCCGGCGCCATGGACGCCGGTTCGCTGGATCGGTGGGTGGCGCAGCACGCCTGAGCCCGAGGGGCAGCGCCGGCGGGGCCGGCTGCCCGGGACGTGGATAGGGAACGGGCTCGCCGGGCAGCGGACTCTGCCCTCTGTCTTTCGGCCTGCCGGATCGCACGTTGGCGCGGACCTTCGCGTCATCTGCCCCCGGGACCTCCGTCGCGACCGCGCGCATCCGCCAGCCCTTTCCCGCGGCCGGAGGTCCGGGGCCCCAGGGCCGGGGTCTACGCCGAAGTGACTAGCCTGCCTCGTGCGGAGGTAGGCGTGCGTTCCGGTCCTCGGAAGGATTCTCCGGACGATCCGGCGGCATTACCTTGGCGGCATCCCTGAAGCACGCGGGACGAGTGCCATGCAGACCCTCTCTCAAGACGACCCCGCCCGTTCCGTGGGGCGGCGCATTGTTCTCCCTTGGCTTCCGGCCTTTCTATCTGCTCGATCCATGCGACCGCGAAACAGCCGGCGGAACAGCGCCACCTTCCCGGTGGTGGAAAGTCGGGGGGTCCGGTTCTCGCGTCACAACGACGGCAAGTTGCGGCAGACGCCATTCGACGCCGTGTGATTCGAGCAGGGCGATCGGGCGGGCGTTTTCGGCGCAACGCAGCCAGTTCGGCCCGGTCTGTTATTGAATCAGTGAACCAGCGGCGCACCGCTGCCCAGGCCCGCGCTGTAAATATGCGCGAACACAGCACCAGCCTTCAGGCTAATCTCCTCCGGGTCATAGGCGGGAGACGGAAGATTGGCGAACAGGTGCTTGATGATTTCGGCCTTCATCTGCGCCTGCACCGTCGCCATGGTGCGTAGCCGGTCGAGAGCGAACCGCTGATCCGAGAGCTTGCCCAATAGATCCCTCGCGACCTTCTTGATTGCATCGCGTTCAGTCTTGGTCAGTGAATCCTTCTGCAGCAAATCCAATACAGCCAGTTCGTCTTCGTTTTCCAGGCCTTCGCGCAGGTAGCGCTTCTCCTCGTCGCTGCAGGTATCGTTGAAGGCGAAGAGGTCATCCATCACCTTCTGGATCTCGGCCGCGTCCTTGTCCTTGTTGTACTCCTGCACGATCTCTTGGTAGCGCTCGTACAGGTCGACGCGGGTCGGGTTGCGCTTCACCATCGCGGCCAGGCGCTCCTCGATCTTCTCCATCAAGTTCATGGCGACCACGTTCTTGAACGGCGTCTTGTCGAACTCGGCGCGCAGACGGGTGAAGTCGATGTTCGACAGGTCGTACTTGGCGGTCGGCTCCTTCACCATCGGTGTCTCGGTGCTGACCGCGCTGTCCACTACGTCGTACAGGTCCTGCAGCAGGCTGCTGACGTCGGGTGAAACGCGTGCATCCTGCAGCTTGTTGTAGATAGCCGTGACTGCACTTTCCTGGGCATCGAAATCGAACAGACCGGGGTGCGGGAAAAGCCCGCGATGCCGGGCTTGCACGTCCTCCACGATGACCTGATAGGTCTTGCGCCGTTCGTCGCTGTCGCATAGCAGGTTCACCGCCACCAGGATCTGCTGCAGCTTGTCGAAGCCCTTGGCAGCAATCAGCGCATCGAGGTCATAGCCCAGGCCGGTGAGGAAATCGCTCGCGGCCTTCAGGCTGTTGGCGTACTCAGCCAGCGCTTCCGTGTCGTCGCGGACGGTGTCCTGCTCGCCTTCACCCTTCCCGGTGCCTGCGCGGTCCCCTTGAGCGAAGGTGGCCAGTGCCCGGCGCAGGCTCTTGATCATGCCGTTGTAGTCGATGATCAAGCCGTGCTTCTTGCCACCGCCAACGCGGTTCACCCGGGCGATGGCCTGCATCAGGGTGTGGCCCCGCATCGGCTTGTCCAGGTACAGGGTGGCCAGGCACTTCACGTCGAAGCCCGTGAGCCACATGGCGCAGACGATGGCGATGCGGAAGGGGTTGTCGGCCTTCTTGAATTCCTTCTCGAGGTCACGCTTGACCATCTTCTCGCGGTGCGGCGTGATGTCCAGGGCTCGTCGCGAAAATTCTTCCACTTGGCGAAGTCCGCCACCTCTCCCTGCTCCTGAGAGACGACAACGCAGCACTCGGTGGCCTTCATCCACTCCACATGCTCGCGGCGCTGCTTGAGCAGGCCACTGGGCGCCTTGCCCTTGGCGGCGAACAGAGCTTCCTCGGCGGCAACAGAGGCCTCCAACTCAGCGGCCTTGTCCTTCCACTTGGCCACGATGAGATCGTGCATCTTCACGCACGTGATCTTGTCCAGGCAGACCATCAGTGCCTTGCCTCCGCCGTTCTCCACCACACGCCAGCGCTGGTGGAAGTGATCGACGAAGTTCTGTGCCACCTTGTCCAGCCGCGTGGGTGCGGTCAGGATCGGATAGTCGCGCGCCAGCTCGCGGTAGAGCTTTTCTTCCTTTTCGTCCGTCCAAGGGTCGTCGAGCGTGGCGGACTGCTTGGCGGCCTCGATGTGCTCGGTGACCCGTTCGCTGACGGTCGGGTCGATGATCTTGAGTTTTTCGCCGGCGTTCTCGTAGAACAGCGGCAAGGTGGCGCCGTCGGCTACCGCACGCTGGAAATCGTAGATGGAGACGTAGTCGCCAAAGACCTCGCGTGTGAGCTGCTTTTCGCCAGTGTCGATCAGCGGAGTGCCGGTGAAGCCCAGGAACTTGGCCCGGGGTAGTCCCTTGCGCATGTTCAGGGCCAGCCGCCCGTACTGCGTACGGTGCGCCTCATCGCTGATGACAATGATGTCCTCGCGCTCGGAGTAAGGCTCCGTCACCCGCTCGCGGTACTTCTGGATGAGGCCGTAGACGTAGCGCCGGTTCTGGTCACGCAGCATGGTCCGCAACGCGGCACCGTTCTTGGCTTGATCTGTCTTGCTGTTGGCACGGCCGCAGTTCGTGTAGGTGGACGCGATCTGGTCGTCCAGTTCAGTACGGTCGGTGATGACCACGAACGACCAGGATGCCGAGATCTTGCGGTGGATCTTTTCTGTCAGGAAGACCATCGAGTATGACTTGCCCGATCCCTGGGTGTGCCAGAACACGCCAAGCTGGCCGGCGGCCACCTCGGCCCGAACCTTGGGGTCGGCAGAAATCAACCGATCAATGACCCGATTCACGCCCAGGAACTGGTGGTTACGAGCCACGATCTTGTTCGTGGTGCCTTCCGTGGCGTCGAACAGGATGAAGTTCTCCACCAGGTCCAGCAGTCGCTGTCGGTCGAGCATGCCCGAGAGCAGGAGCGGCAGCAGGGGCTGATCTTTGTTCGGTTCCGCGTCGTCTTCGTCCAGCCGCTTCCAGCGGTAGAAGTGCTCCTGGTGGAGGTGAGCGATCCGTACTGCGCGTCGTGCCCATTGGAGATGACGACCAGCGCGTTCCAGTGGAACAGGTGCGGGATGGTGTCAAGGTAGTCGGTGTAGTTTCGCTTGTAGGCGCTGTCGATGTGGACCTCGAAGCGCTTGAGCTCGATGAACACCAGCGGCAGGCCGTTGACGAAGCCGATCACATCCGGGCGCCGCAGCCACAGCTTGCCGCGCACCCACATCTCGCGCACCGCCAGATAGCGGTTCTTGTCGGGGTGGTCGAAATCGATCAGGCGCAGGCGCTTGTCGACCAGGCGGCCGGCGGCGTCGCGATACTTCACCGGAACACCGTCGCGGAGCAGCCTGTACTTCTCCTCGTTGAGCGCGATCAGCGTCTTGGTGATGTCGTCCTGCACCACGAGCGCCAGCGCCTGCGAGTAGGCCTCATCTGGCAGGCCTGGGTTGAGCCGCTTCAGGGCCGCCATGACCTCACGCGTAAGGACCACCTCCGCGTCACTGGTGCGGCCAGCAGGCTGTCCGGACCGAAGACCTCGTCGTTGTAGGCCAACACGCTGGTCCAGCCCAGTTTCTGCTCCAGGAACTCGGCGGTGGGCGCCTGGATCAGCAGATCCTCGGAGTAGTCTTTCTTGGCCATCAGCAACCTCTCGCGCCGCGCATAAACGGTCTAGGCAAGGCCCCCGACTGCTCCCTTCTCTTGCAGACCAAGGGTGACCGAGTAGTATCCTGACCAAGTGGGTTGCGACTACGCGGCCGGCGTCGGGCTCCTGGTACTACAGGGGCCCTTCTACTTTCTGGGGCTGGCTGATTGGCGTCTCCTTCGGTCCCGAATTGGCCCGTTTTTTTGGACGGCGTTTGGCCAACCGGCCAAATGTCCCACTCCAGCGGTGACGCGGACTTACGACGATGCCGGGGGCCTTTTGGACCGGCAATTTGGCCAAGCCGTCGCCGATTCCGGGGCAGATTCGGCCAAAAGCGGGCGCCCGCGCTACTTGGACAAGCCATAGCGCGATCCTTTCAGCTTGCCCGTCATCGAGACCTCGCCTGTGCCGACCAGTGTGCCCAACAGCGTCTTCAGCCGTCGGCGAGGGATCTCCTGCCCGATGCGCTGGTGAATCTGGCCGATTGAGGAACTGGGGTAACGCTCCAAGTCCTCCAGCACCAAGGCCCGCAGCCGATGATCTTCGATGCGCTTGAGCGTGGTCACCGCGGGAAAGGCCAGTGAGCGAAGCAACTCCGGTTGCACGAAATAGCGCGTGGCCCTTGTCCTGCCGCTCTGGCCAACCAGGCCCCATTCGCACAACCGATCCAGCCAAGGACGCAACGCCTCCGCATCCTGCAATTCCAACCGCGTCGCGAGCTCCCGCGCTGACATCGCATCGTCGCGGGCCAGGAGGCCCAGCGCGATGCGCTCACGCTGCGTCAGCGGATAGGACTCGCTCGCCCTGGTGATGAAAGCCAGAACCTGCCGGTCAGGCGCAGTGCGCGCCAGCGTCACCCTGACCCAATCGGCCCCTTCCTCAACCACGGGTGCCGGACGTCCTTGCGACAACAGAACGTCATACATCGCATCAAAGCCGCTGCCCTCCCGTTCCATCAGCTTCAGGTCGTGGCACAGGCGTGCCAGATGCTCGTTGCGCCTCACCGACGCATGCAGCACGTTGTCAGGCGTCACCCCAGAGGCAAGCGACCCGGATTCACGAACTCCAGCCGGTCAGGATGCAGGTTGAGGTAGACGTCGCCGCGCTGGGTGTAGGGCCGATGCACCAGCGCGTTGATGAGCAGCTCGCGGATCACCCGCTCATCAAAGGCGGGAACCTGGGTACGAAAAAGGCCCTCGGCCACCTCATAGAACTCACGAAAATCCGGCACGTCCTGCCACACGGCATCCACCAGTTCCATCGGCGACAAGGTGTAGTCGTCCCAGGAGAGCTTGTTGACCTTGTTCTCCTGCGCATCGCGCTTGATGAACTGGATCACGGGCGCAGACCCCAGCCGCGCCCGGTCGCCTGGCAAACCCACACACAGCACGCCCAGGTGAGTGAGCCATTCACCGCGTGCCAGCTGGTAATGGTCCAGCAGTTCGTCGTCGCGCTTTTCCTTGACCGAGGGCTTGACCCGATCCGAGGCGCGCAGGCCCGTCACCAGTGCTGCCAATTTGGTGGCGTCCACCCGGGTCCGCGGAACCTCCATGGAGGTGAGCGTTTCCCAAGGCAGGGCCGAACGCTCGCCGGCCAGTCGCATCACGTCGTCGCCCAGCACCGGAGAACTGGTGTCGCCAATTCTGAGAAAGAAGCGACCGTCCGAAGTCGACGCCACGCCTGACGACGAGCGCGCGACGGTCAAGTCGATGAATTCGCCGCCATTGCCGGCCGTGACGACCGATGGCTGCACGGCCACGTTGATCGTGATTTCGCCAACCCGGCGGCGCAACACATCGGGCAAGTCGGCCGGTATTTGTTGGTCTGGTGGCGGCAACTCCTCGCCGTTTTCGATGCCGATCAACAGGCGCCCGCCGACAGCATTGGCGAAGGCGACGCAGTCCTTGGCCAGCTCCGGCCAGTCTGCTGATTTGCCCGTCACAGCACGCAGCGACTTGCGGTCGAGGAGTTGGCCTTCGAGGCTCATGCCGCGAGTTCCTCGGGCAGGCGGATGCCGGAAACATCGAGTTGACCAGTCATCAGTTTGGGGAGCAGCAGGTCGCGAGCGCGGGCGAGTTGCGCATTCTGCTCGGTCAGATGTTGCGATTGCTCAAAAACTGGTTGAACCATACGCTCGAAGGCGGCGGCGATATCGTTATTGGGCTGAAGAACAGGAAGGGAATGGGCGTAAGTTCTATTCAGGCCCAGCAGCGGCATCGCTGCTGATGAAGTTCAGCTGATGCAGCGCGAGAAATAGCCGATAGGATGCTTGCTCGGGCAAGATGTAGAAGACAGTGTCAATCGGGAAACATGGCACAGGTGAGAAGAATAGGCTGCCAACGTTGCCTTTCCGACCAACGACGATGGCACCACATTCAGCCAGTGCCGTGCTATGCGTCCCGACGATGCCACTCGAACCGTAGACGGGCACCTTGCCTTCCTTGCGGTCGGTGGCTTTCAGGGCCTTGCCGTAATTCAGTGGTGCGACATCCCCAAGAGGTCTGATCTCCCCCCTGCGGCCCTCCATCCTTCACCGGCACCGACTCATGGCCAGGGAAGCGCAGGTGCACGAACCACTCACGGTAGAGGCGGCGGGCGGCGTCTTCGAGCAGAGCGATACGGCGCTGGTTAATAGCGATCAGGTCGTCGTAGGAGCGGAGAACGGTTGCTACCCGGCACTGCACATCAAATTCCGGAAGAAGTACTTCCAGTTCGCGCTGTGCCGTGATCCCGATGTAGGGGCGCGTTCCGTCGCGCGAGTGCGAGAACATCTGTCCTGAAAGAAAGGCGACCGAAAGACGTACTTAAGGAAGTGACTTTCCAGACGTTGGCCGTCGGGCCGGTAGTAGGTCACTTGTGGAGTAAGCATCACAAATGGGCTTGCGATGGGACCGACCACGTCGGTCAGGCCGAGTGATCCCTTATGCGTGAGCAACACATCTCCAGTCCTGGCAAATCCCTTTCGTAACCCAATGGCTCGGGACTCTGTAATGAACTTGCAGCCCGGCAGATCGAGCTGATTTCCATTCAAGTCAGAGGCCATTACAAACGGGATGCCTACTTCAACGTAATCGGCAGTTGTCGGATGTATCTCGCCATGATTTCCGTCCTGAACGGCAAGTAGCACTCCTTCATCAAGAAGCTTCCCAACCGTCACTTTCGGAAAAGCGCTCATTCCAGCAACTCCTGAAAGGTGCCAGCAATTCGCCCCGCCAGTTCCGCCGCCTTCCCATTCAACTCGCCCAGTTCGTCATGGATCTCGCGCATCTTCTCCGCGAAATCATCTTCGTCGTCGGCACCGGCCGGCGCCACTCCCACGTAACGCCCCGGCGTGAGCGAATAGTCGTTGGCGGCGATCTCCTCCGTCGTCACAGCCTTGCATAGGCCCGGAACGTCCTCGAACAGCCCTTGCGGGAAACGGCTGTGTAACCAATGGACCTGATGGATGAAGTAGGCGGCCTGCTTCAGCGCGTCAAGCGCGGCATCGCGCACCGTGGGGGCTTCGTTCTTCTTGGCGTCGGCGGCAATCAGGCTGCGCTTGGCGTCGCGCGATGCCTTGCCGTCAAAGGCCCGACTGGATCGGGAGCGCAGGGTCTTCTCTGCCGTGTCCAGCAGCTTGAGCCACTGCTTGTGGCGCGCCTCCAACGTCTTTCCCACGGCCTTGAGCTGCGGCGCCAGGGCATCGAGCATGGTCTGCAGGGCGACCTGCCCGGCATGGCGAGTGAGGTCCGCTGCAACGACAGCGCTGCGGGCCTGGGCGCAAGCGGACAGCAGCGTGGAGATAGCGTCGGCCGCCTTCGTGTCGGCCTGTGCGGCGGCCACGTCTGCTTTGAATGTGTCGAGCTGTGCCTGGGTGATGTGCGCGTCCTGCGCCTGATCGCTGTTCAGTTCGGCCACAGTCGCACCCGCAACAAAGGCCTGTAGCGGTCCGGCCAGCGCTTCAATGGCAGCGGTGTCGGCCGCAATGCGCTCAGGGAGGCTGGTCAGCCAGTGGCCTACCTGTCGCTGGTAGTGCGCGACGAGAGCCACGAACTTCTCCGTCTCTCCCCGGTACAGCCAGACGATGGCGTTGAGGTTGGCATGCTGCTCGTCAGTGAAGATGTGCGAGCGCGCCGAGACCACGTGGTAGACGTTGCGCGCATCGATCATCAGCACCTGGTCTTGCAGGTCTTGCGGCTTGCCCTTGTCGAAGAACCACAGCGTGCAGGGCAGGCTGCGGGTATAGAAGAACTTGTTGCCGATGGCCATCATCACGTCGACGTGGCCAGTCTTGACGAGCCTCTCGCGGATCTCGCGGTCCTTGTTACCGGCGTCAGAGGCGCTGGACGCCATCACGAATCCGGCGCGGCCGGTGTCATTCAGGTAGGCGTAGAAGTACTGAATCCACAGACTGTTGGCATTGCTGATGGCGCCAGTTTTGGCGTTGGTCCCCGTCAGACCGAAGGGCAACCGGCCCGAGTCATCGACCTGTCCCTCGACCTTCTTGGTGTCGACGCTGTCCACGTTGAACGGTGGATTGGCCATGACGAAATCGCATTGACCCACCAGGTGGTCGATCTGGTCGTAGAAGGTATTGCCCTGGCGGATATTGGACGCGTCCAGCCCGTGCACCACCAGGTTCATGCGCGCCAACTTGGTGTTGGTGTCGCTCTTTTCCTGACCGTGGAAGGTCACCGAGTCGTTGACCACCGCGTGGCGCACGTCCTCTATGAAGTGGCCGGTCTGCACGAACATGCCCGCCGATCCGCAGGCCGGATCGAGCACCAGGCCGTGGTCTGGCTCGATGATGTTGACGATCATCCGCACCAGGGACGGCGGCGTGAAGAACTCACCACCTTCTTGCGCGCCGCTCATCGCGAACTTGTTGAGGAAGTATTCGTAGATGCGCCCGAACACGTCGCCGGTGGCGGCCTTGATGGCGGGGCGGTCGAAAATCTTGACCAGTTCAAACAGCAGGTCGGTTTCGAAGGCGGGGTAGCCGCGGGGCAGGGCGCCGGCCAGCACCGGGTACTCGGCCTCGATCACGTCCATCGCGGCATCGATGACCTCACCAACGTTCGCGCCTTGAGGGAGGCTGGCGATGCGGTCGAAGCGTGCGGCTTCCGGCAGGTAGACGGCCGCCTTGCCCTGGAAGCCCAACTTGATCAGTCGCTCGCGCTGGGGAGTGGGCACCTGCGACGGGATGTCGGCTTCGATCTCGGGCAGGAAGGCCTTGAACCGGTTGTCCGCGTGGCGCAGGAAGATCAGGCCCAGCACCGGCATCGAATACTCGGCGGCGGTGAGCTTGGAGTTGGCGCGCAGCTGGTCCGCCGCCTCCCAGAGTTCGTTCTCGAGTTGCTGGACGTTCATTCAATCGTTCTCGTTCTTGTGTTCGGCACCAACCGCCGCGTCCTCATCGGCCCCGCCCACGCGGACCCACTCGTCAACCTCGGACAACTGGAATTTCCACAGGCGACCAATCTTTTGTGCGGGCAGGCCTTTGCGCTCGCGCCAACGGTAGACGGTGTCTTTCACGACCCCCAGATGCTGGGCGACGTCGGTCGCGGTAACCCACGGTTCGGCATTCATGGCATTGGCGCTCAGCTTATGGCATCAAAGTCGTCTTGAGGAAGACCTGATCAATATCGCCCATTTCCGACGGGCACGCGATCCGCGTACATTGATTGGGCTTCCCCTAGGCCGAAGTGACTAGCCTGCCTCGTGCGGAGGTAGGCGTGCGATCCGGTCCTCGGAAGGATTCTCCGGACGATCCGGCGGCGTTACGGTGGCGGCATCCCTGAAGCACGCCGGACGAGCGCCATGCAGACCCCCTCTCTCAAGACGACCCCGCCCGCTCCATGGGGCGGGGCACTGTTCTCCCTGGGCTTCCGGCCCTTCTATCTGCTCGCGGCGGCCCTGGCCATCGGGGGTGTCGCGGTCTGGACGATCGAACTGCTCACCGCGGCCGGCCATCCCGGTCCTTTGCCGGGGATCGTGTGGCACGCCCACGAGATGGTCTTCGGATTCGGCATTGCGGTGATCACAGGCTTCCTGTTCACGGCCGGGCGCAACTGGACTGGACAGCCGACCCCCCAGGGGCGGCTTCTCGCCGCGTTGTGCCTTCTTTGGCTGGCCGGGCGGCTCTTCCTGCTGACCGGACCGGCATGGGCAGCGGCCCTGATCGATGTTTCCTTCCTGCCCGCCGTCGCCCTGTGCCTCTGGATACCGTTGCATCGCGCCCGGAATCGCAACCGCTTCTTCGTCGGCCTGCTGCTGGCGCTCGCGGCGCTCAACGGGCTCTTCCACGCCGCCGCGGCGGGCACCGTGGAGATTCCGCCTCTGCAGCCGGTCCGCGCCGGGCTCTACCTCATCGTCGTGATCGTGACCCT
Organism: Betaproteobacteria bacterium; assembly: GCA_016713305.1. NCBI lineage: Bacteria > Pseudomonadati > Pseudomonadota > Betaproteobacteria > Betaproteobacteria bacterium. Next base: position 4,758 of record JADJPK010000006.1, on the reverse strand, counting down.
CATGGGCGGCCGGGTGATCCCCAGCTTCACTGCCAACGCCATCCGCGCCGCCCGCATCCGCCGCCGTCCATGGGTGGATCGCGCGGCCATGGCGGCAACGGTCGTCGCGTTCGCGTTCGTCCTGCTTTCCGTCCCCGGCATCCTGACGGCGGCGGCCTGCCTCGCGGCCGCCGTCCTGCAGGCGTTGCGGCTGCTGGACTGGGATCCATGGTGCACCCGTCGTACGCCGATCCTCTGGATCCTCCATCTTTCCTATGCGTGGATTCCCCTGGCCTTGGTGCTGCACGCACTGGCCGCTGCGGGGGCCGTCGTTCCGGTGCCTCTCGCCGACCACGCGGTGTCCGTCGGCGCGGTAGGCGGCATGATCATCGGGATGATCACCCGTACGGCCCGCGGGCATAGCGGCCTGCCGCTGGCGGCCGGACGGCTGGAAGTCGCCGCCTACGTGCTGGTGCACCTGGCGGCCGCCGCGCGTGTCTTCGGACCGCTGGCGTTTCCGGCCCTGACGGTCTCCTGGCTGACGGCCGCGGGCGCCCTGTGGTGCGCGGCGTTTCTGGCCTATCTGATCCGCTTCGTTCCGGTGATGGCAGCGCCGCGGCCGGAGGCCTGAAACGGCCCGTGCGCATGCACGGAACGCAAAGGAGGGTGGGTTACACTACGGGCCCTTTTTCCGACCCCGAACCCCGGAGTTCCCATGGCCGAGCCGCAACAGGGCACCCCAGCCCCAGTTCAGCATCGAGAAGATCTACGTGAAGGATCTCTCGGTCGAAATCCCCAACGCGCCGCAGATCTTCCTCGAGCGTTCCACGCCGGAACTGGAGTTCTCCTTCCGCAACGACGGGCAGGCGATCGGCAACGACTACCACGAGGTTTCGCTCACGGCCACGGTGACCGCCAAGCTCAAGGGAAGGGACAAGACCGTCTTCCTGATCGAGGCGAGCCAGGGCGGGATCTTCCAGGTGCGCGGCGTGCGCCCCGAAGACATGGAGATGGTCTATGCCATCACGTGTCCCACGATCCTGCTTCCCTACCTGCGCGAGACGGTCTCCGACATGGCCGTCCGCGCCGGCTTCCCGCCGGTGTTCCTCGCCCCGATGAATTTCGAAGCCCTGTACCGGCAGCGCCAGGAGCCGAACAGGCTGCCCCGGCCGCATCGGAGCAGACGCACTGAAGTTCTTCCTGCGGTGTGCTGCGGTCATCCCTCTTCGGGATGGCCGCGGTGGCCCAGGCGCTGGAGTTTCGCGCGATCGGCGAGACTCCGGCGGTGCTGTACGACGAGTCCTTCCACCAAGGCCACGAAAATCCTCGTCATCTCGGCCGGGACCCCGGTGGAGATCCTCTCTTCCATCGAAGGCTGGGCCAAGATCCGGGAGCCCGAGGCAAGCTCGCGTGGGCCGAATCCAGCCGGCTGGCGAGCCGGCGCAATGTGGTCGTCCTGGCGTCCCCGGCCGTGGCGCGCAATGCTCCGGAGGAGAGCGCACCGGCCGTCTTCGAGGCGCAGCGCGGCGTGATCCTGGAACTGCTGGAGCAGAACGGTGCCTGGGCCAGGGTGAAGCACAGGGACGGCCCGGCCGGCTATCTTCGCGCAGTGGAGCTTTGGGGCCTATGAGAATCGCCATACTGGGTGCCGGTGCCTGGGGAACCGCCTTCGCGCTCTCCCAGTCCGTGCAACACCGCGTCACGCTCTGGACGTGGCAGCGCGAGCACTGCGAACGCATGCTCGCATCCCGCGCCAACGAGTTCCTTCCGGGCTTGCCCTGCCCGACAGCGTCGCGATCACGGACGACATGGCGCAAGCCGTGCGGGAGGCCGATCTCGCGATCGTGGCCACGCCGACCTCCGCGCTGCGCAGCGTTCTCGTGCAATTGGCCGGCCTCGCGCATGTGCCGCCCGTGGTGTGGCTGTGCAAGGGATTCGAGCCGCAGACATCGAGATTTCCCCATCAGGTCGCGGAGGAAACGCTGCCCGCCGACGTCTCGCGGGGCGCGCTGTCCGGGCCGAGCTTCGCGGAAGAGATCGCCAAGGGGCTGCCCGCCGCGGTCACCGTGGCTTCCCGGATGCCGACTTCGCGGAGCATGCCGCACGGGAACTGCGCACACCGAGGCGCGGATCTACTCCAGTACCGATCTCACCGGAGTGGAGGTGGGTGGCGCCATCAAGAATGTCATGGCCATCGCGGCAGGCGTGTGCGACGGCATGGGCTGCGGGCTCTCGGCGCGTGCCGCCCTCATGACCCGCGGGCTCGCGGAGATCACGCGGCTGGGCATGCGGCTCGGGGGCCGCCTGGAAACGTTCATCGGGCTTTCCGGAGCCGGCGATCTCATCCTCACCTGCACGGGCGACCTCTCGCGCAATCGCCGAGTGGGCCTGGCGCTCGCCAAGGGCCAGACCCTCGGCGACATCCTGACGGCGCTGGGCCATGGCCGAAGGCGTCAGGACGGCGCGGGAGTGCAGCGGCTGGCCGTCGCCACGGCGTGGAGATGCCCATCACCGGAAGCCGTGTGCCGGCTGCTCGACGGCGAGATCCGCCCCGAAGGAGGCCGTGGACTCCCTCATGCGTCGCGATCCCAAGGCGGAGTCCCGGTAGCACACCGCTGCGGGCCAATCCTCCCGGTGCCCGCGCCGGGCCGGTGCTCCAGGACCTGGCGCTCGATCCGCCAGCGCTCAGGAGGCCGCCGTCTCCCGCGCCGCTTCGTCCGCTTCGTCTCCCAGAAATCCGCCGGACTGCCGTGTCCACAGACGCGCGTAGATTCCGCCCGCGGCGAGCAGCTCCGCATGCGTTCCCGTCTCGACGATGCGGCCTCGCTCCAGCACGACCAGACGATCCATGCGTGCGATGGTGCTCAGCCGGTGCGCGATGGCAATGACGGTCTTGCCCTGCATGAGCGTGTCGAGCTGCTCCTGGATCGCCTCTTCCACCTCGCTGTCGAGCGCGGAGGTCGCCTCGTCAGGACGAGGATGGGGGCGTTCTTCAGGATCACCCGCGCGAGCGCGACCCGCTGACGCTGGCCGCCGGAGAGCTTCACCCCGCGCTCGCCGGCATGCGCGTCGTAGCCGATGCGCCCTGTCCAGTCCTGCAGCTCGGCAATGAAATCGTGCGCGTGTGCCTGCCGCGCGGCCGCCTCGACCTGCGCGGCCTTGGCGTCCGGTCGCCCGTAGCGGATGTTGTCCGCGATGGAACCGTGCAGCAGCGACGTGTCTGCGTCACGACGCCGATGGCGGCCGAAGGCTTTCCTGGGTCACGCCCCGCACGTCCTGGCCGTCCACCTCGATGGCGCCTGATTCCACCTCATGGAAGCGAAGCAGCAGGTTGACGAGCGTCGACTTGCCCGCGCCGCTGCGGCCCACGAGGCCCACGCGCTCTCCCGGACGGACCACGAGATCGAGGTCCTGCAGCACCGCGCCGCCCGGGGCCGCGACGCGGCCATAGTTGAAGCGGACCGCGCGGAAGTGGATCCGGCCCTGGCGTGACCTCGAGCGGCCGGGCCTGCAGCATCCAGGATGGTGAGCGGCCGCGCGATGCTGTCCATGCCTTCCTGCACGACGCCCACGTTCTCGAAGATGCCGCTCACCTCCCAGCTCACCCAGCCGGCCATGTTGGAGATCTGCCACGCCAGGGGCACGGCGGTCGCGACCACGGCGGCTGTGGCCTCGCCGTGGTACCAGAGCCACCCGCCCAGGAGCGCCGTGGACGCCACCAGCAGCGTGTTCATCAGCGCCAGGGTCGCGACGAACGTCGTGCTCCAGCGCATGTGCCTCGCCGTGCGGCGCTGGTGTTCGTCGAGGCTGTCCTTCACGTGCCGCGTCCTCGTCCGCGCGCGGGCGAAAAGTCTTGACGGTGAGGATGTTGGTGTAGCTGTCGACTTGATGCGCCCCATCACCTGCGAGCGCGCCTCCGAACTGGCCCGCGACAGCTCCGCATGCGGGGTACGAAAGCCGCGGAGGAACAGCACGTACGCGCACATCCAGACCACGGTGGGGATGGCCAGCACCGGGTGCGAACCGAGCATCACGGTCAGCGCCCCGATGCCGTACACGCAGATGTACCAGACGGCGCGGATGCTCGACACCACGCTCTCGCGCAGTGCGTTGGCCGTGTTCATCACCCGGTTGGCGATGCGGCCGGCAAGTCGTTCTGGAAGAAGGTCCACGATTGCCGCACGACGTGCCAGTGGTTCTGCCAGCGGATTTCGTGGTCACGCCGGAACACGGCGGACAGCCGGATCAGGCAGTCGATCAGGATCGCCACGGGGTGCAGGAAGAGGAAACAGTGCCGCGAGCGTGGCGATCGTCACGCGGGATTCCCGCCCACGCGGCAGCGGAATCCGGGGCGGTCATCGGGCCCACGATCCTGCCGATGAGCGGCGGCACCACCATCCGCAGCAGCGCGACCGCAGGGCGGTTTGCGGCCAGCATGGCTCCGTAGAGGCGCGCGATGCTGCCTCAGGAAATGCGCATAGAAGCGCCACAGCGTCGGGGCGGGCCGGAGGGGGTGTCACGGTCTCCGGCGAGACGGCGGGGAGTGCCCGAAACCCGCGACTCGAAATAGCGGAAGAGCCGGTTTCGGCCACCCGGAATCGCCTGCCTTGGACGAACCGCCTGTCTCGGACCTCAATCGATCGCTGCTCCCGCAAATCCGGCTCGCCGCCAGGCCTCATCAGACGGTGACCGCCACGGCGTTGGAAAGGTTCAGGCTCCGGTTGCCTGCCAGCATGGGGCAGGCGCAAGCGGCGTTCCCGCGGATGCGCTCGAGCACGT
>JADJPK010000003.1 GCA_016713305.1 Betaproteobacteria bacterium | reverse complement strand
GACAGCCAGCTCGGCCGCGCGTTGGGAAACTAGCGCCTGGGCCGCCGACCAGCGTCACCAGGCAGCCGCGCAGCCTTGCCCAAACTCAGGGCTTGCCCAAGGGGTGATGGACCAGGTGCCTGATCTCGCCCGCCACGCCGGTGGCGCCGCGGTAGATCTCGCCCCGATCACGTGCCCGGAGCCGACGCCCATCGCCACCCCGGTGTAGACCAGGTCGTCGACGCCGCGCCCCTCGGCGCCCCACCAGTGCTCGGCCAGCGCGCCCAGGTTGGCGTCGTTGTCGACCATCAGCGGCACCGTCGTGCTTGGCGGCCAGCGCCCTCGAGGCCATGCCGGCCACCCCAGTCGGGCATGACCTTCAGTCGACATGCGGCTGTAGGGTGCGAGGATCCACCGGGCAGGGCAGCGCCACGTCGATGCCGACCAGCGGGCGACCAGCCGCCACGCCGGCGCGGCCAGGCGGCGTCGGCCATCTCGTCGATGACGCGGGCGGGTGCCCGTCGGGGGTCGGTGCGCGCAGCCTGTTCACGCGTGTGCCAGGCCAGCACGCGGCCACGCAGGTCGGTCAGGGGGCACCACGTCAGGTGGCCCCCATCGCCCAGGATCACGCAGGCGTCGTCGCGGAATTTCAGCACGTGGGGGCGGGCGGCCGCGCGGGGGCCCTCGCCCACCTCGGTGACGATGCCCATGGGCAGGATCTCGCCGACGCAGTCCTCCGAGACCGTCGGGCGCGACAGCCCGGCCACGCCGGCGATCTCCGCGCGCGAGATGCGCTGCTTCTGCCAGATCAGGCGCAGCACGGCGTCGGCCAACGGGCGTGGGCCCGGGTCCGAGCGCCTGAAACCTTCCGGAGTCAGGTGAGGTTCTCGTTGTAACATCCGGCCGCTTCCTGGTTGGTCCCCGTCCCGGGGACCGCAGCCAACCGGTGCCAGTAGATGTTGTCCACCGCCACCACCGTGGCGTCCGTGGTGCTCAGCACCAGCCCCCGATGTTGTCGACCGGCACCGAACGCGCGAAGTCGGCCATCGGGATCTCCAGCGCCGACCAGCCGCCGGCCGCGAACGAGGGCACTGTGTCGCGTTGAACGTCAGCTCGGGCTGCAGCACGGCGGTCCCGGTTGCGGCCATGGCGACCAGCTTCACGCGCAGGAGGGTGCCCACCGGCGCGGGCGTCCAGGCAGGTGCGTCATCCCGGAGATGTCGATCTTCTGCGGTGGCGAAGTCGAACCCACCGGGTTGAGCGCCGTGTACTGATGTTGGCGCTGCCGGATCAGGTAGGTCCCGTTCTGCGTCGTCGGGCCGCCCCAGTGCAATTGGCTCGTGACCGGCCGGTTGACGTGAGTCGCCCAACCGCGGATCACATCGGCCGCGGCACCATCGCCCGGTTTACCGGGGGCGGCGGGACGGCGGCGCGACAGCTGGTGATGAAATCACCCCGACCCCCCACGGCGAGCGTGTCGGCAGTGATCGTGTCGATGCCGGCGCCGATGACGCGGATCTGGTTCCCCTCGACCCTGGCGATGGCCGGGTTGGACGAGGAGAAGTCGAAGTAGGTGGGCGTGGTTCACCACGACGTTGGCGCCGTCGATGCTGAACGTCGTCGTCGTGCCCTCGATCGTCGCCGGGACCCGATGAGGTACTGCTTGTTGACCGAGGCGTGTTCGCGCTGACGCGGGTCACGTTCAGGAGGTTCGCGTACGCGATCTCGTCGAAACCACAGCGTGTGGCCCGGTGGGGTTCAGGCCTCGTAACCCTCGGCGATGGTGAACATCCCGCGCTCGGCCACGATCTTGCGGGGGCGAGGGGATGGGCACGACCACAAACGTCCATGAGGGATTCAGACGCGATGTTCGCGCGCCCCGGCCGAGTAGACCGAGGTGCCGGTGTTGTCGTTGCCGAACCCGACCTCGTTCAGCGTCGAGACCACGCTCGACTTGGCATAGAACGTCAGCGCGTTGAAGTCAGCGCGAAGTCGCGCGCGCCCACCGTCGTCAGCACGCCGCCCGCGTACGCGCCCAGCGGCGTCCCGTCCCGGCACGACCACCTTCAGACTTCGTGCCGGTGTGCGCCTGCAGCGAGTCCAGGCTGACCGCATTGAGATAGGTGCCGGAGAAGGCCTGGAAGTAAGTCGTCCCCGTACGCGTCGTCGAAGACCAGCGGCTCGATGCGCGCGCGGGCGACGTCCAGGCCGGCGATGTCGCGGGAGCCGCAGCCGGCCAGGGCGAGCAGGGAGACGAGCAGCAGCAGCGCAGGAATCCGGCTTCGGGTCGTGTTCACGGGGGAACCTCCGCATGGGCAGGTGCGCGGCGCCGGCCGACCTTGTTCGGCGAGCGGCTTTGTACGGCGACCGATCAAAGTATGGCGGCAGGCGCCGGAGGTGTCAAGTGGGGAGTAGCAGGGCTGGCATGCCAGGAGGGTCGCTCTGGAAGCCGCGCACGGGTGATCCAGAGGGATAGCGCACAGGATTGACCGGAGCCCGTCCGCCGTGGGAGAATCGCCATTGCAAGGGGTTGACCGCGTGGAGCTTCCCTCTCGCGGCACGGCGCCAAACCATGCGGTCAGGCAAGATGCGTACCTGTGCGATAATCGTTCTGGGACTACTGGTGACGGGCGGCCACGCGCCCCCGGTCGGCGCCCAGCCCAATGCTGCCGCGCCACGCCCGGCAGCAGCGAAGGTGGCCGTCCTCGATTTCCACGATTCCAGCGGCGGCGCCGTCAAACCCAACGAGGTGCTGTACCTCTCGGACAAGGTGCGCGGGTCGGCCCGCCGGGTGCTTCCGGCAGCGCGCTTCGTCCTCATGACGCGCGACAACATCAGTGAACTGCTGCCCGAGGGCCGGACGCTGGCTGACTGCGTAGGTGACTGCGCGGTCGAGACGGGACGACGCATCGGCGCCGACTACGTGGCCACGGGCGAAGTGACCACGTTCGGCGGCGAGATCCGCGTGACGGTGAACCTGCACGAGACCGCCAACGGCAACCTGCTGGGGCAGGTGCAGGCAGGGTCGGCGCGCTTGCTGGACGTGGAAAAGGAGTTGGACCAGCAGGTGCTGAGCCTGTTGGGTCCGCTCGGCAGTGGCGCGGCGGGCGCGCAAGGTGCGGTCGGTGCCGAACAACGCCTGGGCGGTGGCGCGCAGGCCTGGGCTGCGGACGGTCCGGCCGAGGAGATCGTCTCCTTCAGCTCGGAGCCCGGCGGCGCCATGGTCGAGATCGACGACCGTCCAGTGTGCGAGACCCCTTGCACGCAAGCCCTTGTACCGGGCCTGTATCGCATCCAGGTCAGAAGGTGCGCTACGTGACGCACGCCCAGACGCTGGAGGTGAAGACCGGATCTGGTGCCACGGTGGCTGCCACGCTGACGCCGGATTTCGGGTGGCTGACGGTCGAGACCACGCCGGACGGTCTGCCGGTGCTCATCGACGGCAAGCCCGCCGGCACATCGCCGATCCGGACACTGGAGATCGCGCTCGGGACGCACGACGTCATGGTTCAGGCCGAACGCTATGTGAACGAGGGTCGCCGCGTGGTCATCGAGCGCGGCGAGCGCGAAGTCGTCAACCTGTCGCCGACGCCGCGCAATGGCGGGTTGAAGGTGATCGCGAAAGATGGCAAGGGCAACGCGGTCGAGGGTCTGGTCCTCATCGACGGGCAGCAGGCGGGTAAGACGTACCAACCGCTGACGCTGCTGATGGGGCAGCACACTATGGAAGTGCAGGCGGGCGGCGCGGTGTGGAAGGGCGAAGTCGAGGGCGAGGAGGCGGTGCTGCGGGAGATGGAGGGTGTGATCGGGGGGGCCAGGGCAGGTGCGGCGACGGCGCCATCCGGGCCGCTCGGGTTGAAGATGGTGGAGATCCAGAAGGGGAGCTTCATGATGGGCAGCCCCGAGAGCGAGCGGGGGCGTAGCCGCGACGAGACGCAGCACCGGGTGGAGATCACTCGCGCGTACATCATGTCCGCGACCGAAGTGACGCAGGGGCAATGGGAGCAGGTGATGGGCGGCAACCCGAGCGCCCACAAGGGCCCGGATCTGCCGGTCGAAAGGGTGACATGGCACGACGCGGTGTCGTTCTGCAACAGGCTGAGTGCCAAGGAAGGTCTGCGCCCCGCCTATCGGGTCAGCGGCGATGATGTGATTTGGGACGCATCCGCGGACGGGTACCGATTGCCTACGGAAGCGGAGTGGGAGTACGCGTGTCGCGCGGGTTCAACGACAGCCTACGAATCAGGGTCCCACGAAGCGGCCCCTGAACATGCCGCGGTGGAGTGGCAGCCCGGACGCGGAATCCCACGCTGTGGGTCAGAAGTCCGCGAACGCATGGGGCCTGTTCGACATGCACGGCAACGTGTGGGAGTGGTGCTGGGACTTGTCTGGTGACTACGGCGGGCACAGCGAGGTCGATCCGCGCGGCCCGTCGTCGGGCCTCAAGTCGCGTGTTTCGCGGCGGCGGTTGGGGCTCCGTCGCCGGGTTCTGTCGTTCGGCGTTTCGCCTCGGGATCGCCGCCTCGGATTCAGGCGACGACCTGGGCTTCCGGGTTGTGCGCAGTTCGGTGCGGTGAGTGGGACGGATGAATCGAGCGCAGGCGCGAGCGGAGCCGCCGCCGGAGTCGGGCACGCTGCCGGTGGTGATCGTGCTGCACCTCGGGTGCACGGCGGAGGAGGAATCGTGGAGTGCAGGCACCTGCTCATATTCTTCGGCAGCATGGTATGGCTCGGCCTGTTCGCAACAACCCCTGCACACGCTGGTGCCGACGATGGTCCGATAAGCCGCATCGCAATTCTCGACTTCCAGGATGGCACGTCTGGCAAGACGACGCCGGCGGAGATCCTGTCGCTGTCGGATCTGGTGCGCGGTGTGGCGCGCGACGTCCTGCCGACGGATCGCTACCTGCTGATGACCCGCGAGAACATCCAGCAGATGCTGCCGCCAGGTCGCACGCTGTCCGACTGCGTGGGCGACTGTGCGGTGGAGACCGGTCGCAACCCTGGGCGTCGACTACGTCGTGACCGGCGAAATGGCGGCGTTCGCCGGTCAGTTGCGCGTCACCTCAGCCTGCACGAGACGGGGCGGGGCAGCCTGGTTGGTTCCGCCAGGGCGGGCGCGCCCGATCTGCTGGGCATCGAGCGCGATCTGCGGGCCAGGGCCCAGGAACTGCTGTTGAAGCTCCGCGCGCTGGCGCCCGAGAGCGGTGGCCAGGCGGATGATGCCGCGCCGCAACCTCGGCCTTCACCCGAAGCATGGACGGCCCCAGGCGCCACGCGGGTGGTGGTGTCGTTCGCGTCGGAGCCGGCTGGGGCGATCGTGGAGATCGACGGGCAGCCTGTGGGCGAGACGCCGTGCAAGAGGGCCCTGGCGACCGGCGTCTACCGCTTGGGGCTGAAGAAGGTGCGCTACGTGGCGCATGAGCAATCGCTGGAAGTGCGGGCCGGCGCGGCGGCGGCCGTGTCGGTGGCGCTGACGCCTGACTTCGGGTGGCTGACGGTGGAGAGCGAGCCGGCGGGACTGGCGGTGACGGTCGACGGCGAGGATTGGGGTTCGACGCCCGTGACGGCTCGCGAGGTCGGCGCCGGCGCGCATGACGTGCAAGTGGGCTCGTCGAACCATCATCCGGCACAACGCAGTGTGGTGGTCACGCGTGGCCAGCGCGAGACGGTACGTTTGTCGCCGGTGCCGCGCAACGGTGGTCTGATGATCGTGGCGGTCGATGCCAAGGGCAACGCGGCGGAGGGGCGCGTGTTGGTCGACGGTCGGGACGTGGGCGCGGTGTACGAGCCGCTGACGGTCCTGCAGGGTCGTCGTGAGGTGGCCGTGAAAGGCCCTGCGGGGTCCTGGAAGGGGCAGGCGACGATTGTCGAGGGGCAGATGCAGGAGATGTCGGTGACGCTCGCGGCCCCGGCCACTGCGTCGGGGACGGTGGTCAAGCTGGTGGAGATCCCGGCGGGGAGCTTCATGATGGGCAGCCCGACCAGCGAGACGGGACGTGACGGCGACGAGCAGCAGCACCGCGTGGAGATCACTCGCGCTTCCTCATGTCGCAACTGAGGTGACTCAGGCGCAGTGGGAGCAGGTGATGGGCGGCAACCCGAGCGCCCACAAGGGAGCGGATCTGCCGGTCGAAAACGTGTCCTGGTATGACGCGGTGTCGTTCTGCAACAAGCTGAGCGCGAAGGAAGGGCTGCGGCCCGCGTACCGGATCAGCGGCAAAGAGGCGACTTGGGACGAGTCCGCGGACGGCTACCATCTGCCGACGGCGGAGGGGAATGCGCGTGCCGTGCGGGGACGACGACGGCGTACCATACCGGAGCCGACGAATCTGCTCTGGGACGCGCCGGTTGGTATGTTGGCAACTCCGGAAAAAAGGACCCACCCTGTGGGTCAGAAGGCCGCAAACGCTTGGGGTCTGCACGATATGCACGGCAACGTGTGGGAGTGGTGTTGGGACTGGTACGCTGATTACGGCGGGGGCAGTGCGGTCGACCCGCGCGGTCCGTCGTCAGGCTTGCGCCGCGTGCTTCGCGGCGGCAGCTGGCTCAGCGTCGCCAGGCTCTGCCGTTCGGCGAGTCGCCTCGGGGACGTCGCCTCGCGCGCCTACGACTATCTGGGCTTCCGGGTTGTCCGCAGTTCAGCGCGGTGAGCAGGACGGAGGCGGCGAGCGCAGGCGCGAGCGGAGCCGCGCCGGAGCCGCGGCCGGAGTCGGGCAATCGGCCCATTGTTTCAGCGTCCTCGATGACTGCTTGACTTGGCCCTATCGCGAGGTGCCTAGCGTGAGCCGCGAGCGAACAGCCACACTTGTTGTCACGATTCCTGTCGGGATGCCCACATCGGTGAAGGCCGTGCGGGGCGGCGCCGAAGGCCGAACGCCTGCCGCGGTTAAGCGCGTCGGCGCAAACGCGGCTTTGCGCATGCTGTTCGTCGTCGCCGTCCTTCTGGCATCCGGCGGTCGCGCGCAATCCCAGGAAGTGTCGCTGCCGCCGGACGCTGGTGCCGGCGGCCTGGCCGCCATCCACGGGGTCGCGCGTGCCAACCTGGTGCGCATGGCGGGCGGCCACATCGTCGTGACGGACAGGGACGTTTCGGAGATCTATGGCGCTGCCACGACCACGAGCGGGCCCCGCGGCGGCTGGTATCAGGTCAAGTCGTTGCCGGCCGGAGTCGACCTGCTGGTGTTCGTGTACCACGATGCGCTTCCCGGCTGTCTCGGCACCGTGCCCGTGCGCCTTGGCCGGGGCGAATACCGGGAACTGGCATTGGAGCTTTCGGCCTCGGCAGGGCTGCAGGAACACGTCGAATACCTGCGGACACATCGATGGGTGGACTACGGGGCGCACGGCGACAGAGATTTCGCGGTCGTGCCGGGCGCCACACCGCCGGCTGTGGGCGGTTCAGGCTTGGCATGACCGCGGCCGAAATCCGCGAGGTGGCCCGCGCCAGCGGCGGGCGCCTGGTGCCGCGGTGGCTCGAAGGCGAGGGTGGAGAGGCGGCGGGCGTGCTGGCGCTCGTGGGCCTTGACGATCGTGACCTGCTGGTGTTCACGCTCGATGGTCCGGTACGGCCGTCGGATGGGGACTCGGGAGCTCCGGCGCAGATTCCCGGTGACGTCCGATGCGTTGCGGTGGAGATTCTCGATCCGCGGTTCCGGACCGCCGACGGAGTTCACCCGGGCGAGCGACTGGACACTTGCGGCCGCTCGGTGGTGCGGGTGCTCTACTGGGCCAACCGCCTGGACGGCTTCGATTACTGTGCGTTCGTTCGCCATCCCAACCTCGGCCTGGGACTGGTGGGTGAGAACCCGTTCCGCGAGGGGCAGGGGAGCGTCGCGCTTGCCGAGTTGCCGGGCTCACTTCAGGTGCGGTCGCTGTTGTTGTTGGAGGCGGACAGCCCCTGGGTGGTGCCTCCTGGTGCCGCCAACGGTCGGTAGGTCGCGGGGCCGTCACCGGCATGCCGATGCACGGGAGGTGCGGGGCACAGTCCCGCCAAGTGCACGATTCCCGAGGAAGTGACACATGACGCGTCAACTACGCATGATCCTAACTATGGCCTGGCTTTGGGCGCTCGCGGCGCAGTGCCTGGCAGCCGACCCGGACCGGGCGGCCGTGCGCCATGTCGCCGTTCTCGACTTCCAAGACGGCGCCTCCGGCAAAGCCACGCCGGCGGAGATCCTGTCGCTGTCAGACCTGGTGCGCGGCGTGGCGCGCGCGCCTACCGCCTGATGCGTATATCCTGATGACGCGCGAGAACGTCCAGCAACTGCTGCCGCCGGGGCGATCGCTGGCCGATTGCCTGGGTGACTGCGCGGTCGAGACCGGGCGCAACCTCGGAGCCGACTACGTGGTCACCGGCGAGGTCACGGCGTTCGCCGGTCAGTTGCGGGTCACGCTCAGCCTGCATGAGACGGCTCGCGGCAATCTCATCGACTCGCGGCGGGCGGGCGCACCGGACCTGCTGGGAATCGAGACGGACCTGCGGGAGAAAGCCCGCGAGCTGCTGCTGACGCTGCGGATCTCCGCGGCGCCTGCCGGCGGTGCGAACGGTGACGAAGCGCCGGATACCGGCCCGAACCGTTTGCCCGAAGCCTGGACGGCCCAAGGCGCCACGCGGGTGGTAGTGTCGTTCGCGTCGGAGCCGGCTGGGGCGATCGTGGAGATCGACGGCGGGCAGCCTGTGGGCGGAACGCCGTGCAAGCGGAGCCCTGGCGACCGGCGTCTACCGCGGGGGCTGAAGAAGGTGCGCTACCTCGCGCATGAGCAATCGCTGGAAGTGCGGGCCGGCGCGGCGGCAGCCCGTGTCGGTGGTGCTGACGCCAGACTTGTGGTTGGCTGACGGTGGAGAGCGAGGCCGGCGGGACTGGCGGTGACGGTCGACGGCGAGGATTGGGGTTCGACGCCCGTGACGGCTCGCGAGGTCGGCGCCGGCGCGCATGACGTGCAAGTGGGCTCGTCGAACCATCATCCGGCACAACGCAGCGTGGTGCTCGGGCGTGGCCAGCGCGAGACGGTACGTTTGTCGCCCGTGCCGCGCAACAGGTGGTCTGATGATCGTGGCGGTCGATGCCAAAGGGCAACGCGGCGGAGGGCGCGGTGTTGGTCGACGGTCAGGACGTGGGCGCGGTGTACGAGCCGCTGACGGTCCTGCAGGGTCGTCGTGAGGTGGCCGTGAAAGGTCCTGCGGGGTCCTGGAAGGGGCAGGCGACGATTGTCGAGGGCAGATGCAGGAGATGTCGGTGACGCTCACGGCCCCGGCCACTGCGTCAGGGACGGTGGTCAAGCTGGTGGAGATCCCGGCGGGCTTCATGATGGGCAGCCCGACCAGCGAGACAGGACGTGACGGCGACGAGCAGCGGCACCGCGTGGAATCACTCGCGCTTACCTCATGTCCGCCACTGAGGGTGATTCAGGCGCAGTGGGAGCAGGTGATGGGCGGCAACCCGACGCCCACAAGGGTGCGGATCTGCCGGTCGAGCAGGTGACCTGGTATGACGCGGTGTCGTTCTGCAACAAGCTGAGCGCGAAGGAAGGGCTGCGCCCGCCTACCGGATCAGCGGCAAAGATGTGACATAGGACGAGTCGGCGGACGGCTACGCTTGCCGACGGAGGCGGAGTGGGAGTACGCGTGCCGGGCGGGGACGACGACGGCGTACAACACGGGGTCGGACGAAGCGTCCTCTGGGGCGCGCCGGTTGGTATGGTGTCAACTCGGGAAACACGACCCACCCTGTGGGTCAGAGGCCCCCAACGCTTGGGGTTTGCACGGTATGCACGGCAGCGTGTGGGAATGGTGTTGGGACTGGTACGCTGATTACGGCGGGGGCAGTGCGGTCGACCCGCGCGGTCCGTCGTCAGGCTCGGACCGCGTGAATCGCGGCGGCTGCTGGGGCAGCGACGCCGGGCTCTCGTTCGGCGGATCGCCGCTGGTACGACGCCTCGCGCGCCTACGACTTTCTGGGCTTCCGGGTTGTCCGCAGTTCAGCGCGGTGAGCAGGACGGAGGCAGCAAGCGCAGGCGCAGGCGGGCCGCGCCGGAGCCGCGGCCGAAAACTGGAGGTATCGTCGGCGGTGGTCGCGTTGCCCCGATGGTGAACGGGGGCGGTAGAAGCGTGAAGCTGAAAGCGCCGCCATGGGGCGGATTGTCGGGATTCGGGGCGAGCCTCCGTGGGGTGGCTGTGAAGAGGCTCTCCCGTGCACATGCGGCTTGCGCATCGCGCATAGCGAGCCCGTCGGATCGACGACGACCGCCGTGGCAATTGACCATCGGGCATCAAAGATGCTATACGCCGTTCATGGGCGTTCTCCTGTCCAGCGTTGGGATCTGATTCACCTTGTTGGTGCGATCATGCCCCCGAGGCAAGGAAACGCCATCCGTCGGCGGGCTGGCGATCAGAGGGCGGAGGCAGGTGTGGATGGCGAGCGTCGTGTCTCCTCCGATGGGTTACGGACTGCCTGTGCGACAACTAGATCTGCTCAACGCAGGAACCCGAATCATGAATCGGGAAGCCAAGGGGTGGAGTGAGGTGGCAGTGTCGAATCGTGAATCGTGGACCATGCACGAGGTGGCTCGCCGGTGGGTCGGCATCGGAATGGCGGTATTCGGGGTATTCGCTGCGGCCATCTGCAGTGCGGTGCCGCCGGAGCAGAGAGTGGCGGTGCTCGAATTCCATGATGCAGCCGACCTGAAGGCGAGGGAGATCGGCTACTTGACGAACATCGTGCGGGACATAGCGCGCGAGTCTCTGCCCGCGTCCCAGTTCGTAGTGCTGACCGGAGAGAATATCACGGAACTGTTACCACCAGGCCGGAATCTGGCAGACTGCGTCGGTGACTGTGCGGTGCAGACCGGGCGCCTGCTGCAGGTGAACTGGGTCATCACTGGTGAGGTGACCAGCATCGAGGGCGAATACAGGGTGGCGATCTCGTTGTTTGCAACAGACAGCGGCAACCTCGTTGCGAATGGACGCACGGGGGGGCGGCAGTTGCTGGACATGGAGAAGCCGTTGGAAAATGAAGCACGGCGGCTGCTGGCGGCGGTGCCGGTTCGCAGGGATAGCGAGGGCGGAGGCAGCGCCTTGCTGCCGCGCATGGGCTGGAGCGCGCCCGAGGACATGCTGTGATTGCGAGGTTCAGGTCCGAGCCGCCGGGGCGACGGTACTGGCTGACAGCGTGATGCTGTGTCCGGCCGCACCTTGCAGCCGGGAACTGCAGGACGGGACTGTACTGATTAGTATGCAGAAGGAGCGATATCTTGCCCGGCGGGGAGTGGTCCAGGTCCGGCAGGGCGAAAGCAAGTGATTGACTGGAAGCTGGACCCGGACTTCGGGCGATTGGGAATGGTCTCGACGCCCTCCGGGGCAATCGTGCGCGTCGATGGTGTGCCGCATGGATCGACGCCGCTGCGGGACTTGGAACTTCCGCCGGGCCCGCACAGGATCGCAGTGGAACAGGCTGGCTACTACGCACAGGAGCGGGAACTGACAATTGCGCGCGGCCTGGACGAGTCGCTGACGTTCGACATGTCGCCGCGCTTGGGCGGCGTGAAAGTGTCAGCGACCGATGCGTCGGGCAACGCTGTCTCGGGGACGGTGTACCTGGACGGGGAGCGCGCTGGAGTATCCCCGTGCGTCTTGGAGGCAATGGTCGGCCCCCGGAATGTGGAGGTCCGACACGAGAGTGGCCGCTGGCAAGGGCAGATTGAGGTGCGTGAGGGAGAAACAGCTGACATTGGTGCGAAGCTGGACAACAGCGAACTAAGGGCGAGAGCGCACGGTGTATCTCTCAGAAGGAGCATTCCGTAGCGACCTATTGGGCTGGCCTCTGCGTGTTCGTTCCGGGCTTGACCTGCATCGGCGATTTTGAGGGCGAGCGAGTTGGGTGGTTTCGCGGCTTCCTGCGCGTTTCTGGTGAGGATCTCGTTTACGAGAAGTGGACCAGCCCCTCAGAAGAGAAGATCTACCAGAAGCTCGTGGAGAACCCTCAATGGTCAGTCAATGTCAAGGTGGCTCCAGGCACTGAATTGGGCGTGGCAATGCTCAAGACATTCTAGGCTTACTCCAAAATGTTCACGATAGGTTAGTCTTGAGTCATGCAGCGGCCGCGTCGGCGCGAGTGCCCGCAATTGACCGTGTGGTCGTCGCGTGCGGTGGCGAGGGCCAGACAGGAGTCTTGCGACCGCGCGCCACAGGGCGATAGCCACAAACCACGCCTGCCGTCCTTCGGAATTTGGCCGTGAGATCCAATCGGCGTCGATCCTCCTTCCAAGGGCAGTCTGGACCTCGGCATAGATCTTCGATGGTGACTCCAGTTGGCGCCGCGGCGCGCCCGCCGGCGGCATCATCACTGAGTGCAGGTCGGGCTCGGGGCGGCGCTTGACACGCGTCATCTTCGACGATTGCACTTGTTCCTGTTCGGTCAACCCGCTAGGATTCTCGGGCTGCCGATTGACGTGCCGACAAAGGCCACGTCGAGGTCCGGTGCGACGCATTCGTTTCATCGCCAGATGGAAACGGAGGAAAAATGTCCATGACATTGAAACGCATTCTCAGTGTCGCCGTAACCGCAACCGCACTGATTCTGGGTGGCCCTCCTGTGCGCCGGCTGCGGTGCGGAGGAGGCCGTTCCGGTCAGTTCACCCCCTCCAACGAGTTCGACGGTGCCCCCTGCTGGGTCACCAAGAGCGGCCATTGCATCGACAAGGAAGGCGAGAAGGCGAAGTTTGTCTACGGTGTCGGTTCGGTGGCGGGCACACGGAACACGGGACTTGCCCGCGATGCGGCGCTTGGACGGGCCCGCACCGACATCGCCCGCTCGCTGCAGACTCGGGTCGCTGCCATGCTGAAAGACTACCAGGCCACCACCACCGGGGCGAGGGACTTCGGCAAGGCGGCGGCCGACGAACAGCACATCGTCGATGTCGCGAAGCAGATCACCGACCTGAACGTCTCCGGCACGGAGATGGTCGACTCCTGGATCAGCAAAACGGGCACTTTCTGGGCGCTGGCGCGCCTGGACGTCGACGGCTTCAAGGATACGGTCAGGCGCATGAGCGAATTGGACGAAGCCGTGCGGGAAGCCGTGGTGCAGCGCGCGGACAAGGCGTTTTCCGAGCTGGATTGGGAGCTTGACGCCAATCGCAGCAAGTAGTCATCGCGACATGGTGGGCTGCGGCGCCGTGACTGCCGCAGCCCTTGCTTTGGGAAGAGTGCGATCGTGACTGCAGTACAGTGCATTCTGGCGCTGGCGATGACGTTCGCCACGTGCGGGGTCACGATCGAATCCGGGGCAGCTTCTGTGTCTGTGCGCGCATCGGTGGTCACGGAGGCGCTGATGGCTTCGGGCGAAGCCCGCGTCGGCGCGACGGCGCCCCCGGCTCGCGGGCTGGACGCTTGAGGACAAGGTCTGGAACCTGCGCAAGGCCTTCGCCGACACCACGACCGACCGGGTGGCGCTGGTCTTCTTCGCGACCTGGTGCGCACCCTGCCGCGAGGGCATCCGTCAGTTGGCCGCGCGCGCGGCAGACCTGCGCGCCGCGCGCGTGTCCGTGGTGCTGGTCAACTACCAGGAGGACGCGCCGCGGGTTCGCGGCTTCCTCGACGGCCCGCCCGCGTTTCCGCTCGCTATCGACCGCTTTGGCGACAGTGAGCCGTGGTACTTGCGCACCGGCGATGACCAGGTCCGCCGGCCACGTACGGTGGTCATCGGGCGCGACATAGTCGTCCGCACCATCCACCGGGCCGAGGGCCGCGACTTCGTCGGCCGCATCCTCGAGGACGGAGACCGCGTGCGTCGGCGCCCGCTCCGTGCCTTTGCGCGTGTGCTGGGCCTGGCGGATGCCCTGGCGCTGGCCGCCGGCTGCGGGGCAGCGCCGATGCGCCACCAGTCACGGGCAGCGGTGCAGCGCAGCCCCGGGGTGTCTCTGCCTGGCCCGAAGACCAGTACATCGTCGCCGTAGGAACCAGTAACGTCTCCTACGCTGAGGCCGAGGCAAACGCACGCAACGAGGTGTCGGCGCGCGTCCGTTCCGAGCTTTCCGCCGTCATCCAGACCGAGACTAGCTCGGAGTAGGGCCGCTGCTACGGGCGGGCAGTTCTGTCGCGCACATAGACAACTGCGGCGTCGGGGCGCGACTACGACGTGGCCGCAGTCGTCTTCCGCGCCGCCGTCGCCCAGTTGCAGTATGAACCCGACGACGTGGCCGCCGGGACCGCTATCCTACGCCGTGCCGAGTCTGGCTTCAACTGCTTGGCCTCGGCAGCCTACGCGCTGCGGGCCGTCACGCGGTGCGAGCACGCTCCCTTCGCCGCCGACCTGAAGTTGCGGGAGGAGATCGATCGCCAACGCGCGGCGCTGCTGTCCCGCTTGAGTCTGCGTCTGGCCGTCGAAGACAATCCGGAATGCTTGGAGAACCTCGGCGCGAATCCGGGGAAGCCTGGGCGCGGCTCGGCCTGGTGTGCCGTTTGTACGTGGCAGGCCAGTTGGAGTCGTGCGGCGCCGGCCGCGCGGCGGCACTCCTGAACGTTCAGGGCAAGGAAATGGTTGGCACGCACACGCAGGGCCGGCCGCGCGCGCGGTGCGAGTTGAACGAGCGGCTGACCGTGGAGCGGCTGCTGCCACTGTTGAGGCGGGAGTTGGCTATCTGTTTGCCGATTGTGGAATAGGACAAGCGCGCTTCCCGAGCCTTGCACCGGCGGCCGACTCCCCACCCTTCCTTGGGGCCTCTCCGGAGGACCGGGAATGGACGCTGAACGACCTTCGCAGCCAAATATCAATCATATGCGGCTCATCTCTCTGCAGAAGTCGATTGGGAGTACGTCAATTTGCGGCGGGGCGACGTGCCTGTGGGCGGACCGCGAACCGGGGCTTGCGTTAGGTACCACTGACCGAATAGGATCACGTTGCGACACGCGGTGTCCTGAGGACACACCTGTGCCTGAAGTGAAATGGAGATCGGATATGAGTTGGCGCACCGCCGCCATCGTGGGATTCGTCTTGGGTTGCCTGCAGTCGGGCATTGTTGGTGCGGGAGAAGTCCAGCGGGTAGCTGTGCTGGATCTCGGCAACGACGCCGACCTCAAAGCCAAGGATGTTACCTACCTGACGGAGGTACTAAGAGAAGTTGCCGCGGAAATGCTTCCCCACCCGCAGTATTTCTCATCATGACGGCCGACAACATGCTACAGTTGCTGGGGAGACGTTAATCTGTCCGACTGCGAAGGCGAGTGTGCCGTTGCGCAGGGTGCGAAGCTCAGCGCAGCTTATGTGGTATCGGGAAGGATTACCGTCTTTGCCGGCGACTACAGGATCATGATTTCGCTGTATGACACCGGCACCGGCAACCCAATAGGCATCGATAACATACCTGTCAATCTTCACGAGTTCGCGAAACTGGAGCCGGG
This sequence comes from Betaproteobacteria bacterium, assembly GCA_016713305.1. Classification (NCBI taxonomy): domain Bacteria; kingdom Pseudomonadati; phylum Pseudomonadota; class Betaproteobacteria; species Betaproteobacteria bacterium. The sequence goes on along the minus strand of JADJPK010000003.1, from coordinate 6,424 downwards.
GGTCAGGGCGGCCGGAGAGACGGTCTTCAACAAGCTTCCCGGGAGCAAGAAGCCGCGCAAAAGGCGCGACGAAGTCCAGGTAACCGAGCCCGAGCCGGCGCGCGAGCCGGGGCCGCCAGCGATCGCAGCGGCGGTACTTGGCGGGGGGACGTACGCTGGCTTCGACGGTGGAGGAGGCAATAGCTTCGCGGGTGTGTACGGGGGGACTGCTTTCCTTCCGTCTATCCCACGAACTGGCACTTGAATTGAGCGCACTGAGGCTGACCGCCGGAGGTACTGTCACCTGGCGCGACGGTGCGATCAAAGCGCATCTCGATGCGCCGTACACGAACATCGCTGCGATGATCATGACCAACGGCGAAGCCGAAGTCCGTGCCGGTGGAGGCGCCTATGTGGGCATCCCATCCCCGGCAACACTGACCTTCGAAGATCGTGAGAGTGTGCAGTTCGAGACCGTAAGCGAGATCGGTATCGTCGGGCTCGTGGGAATACAGAGTGGCGGTTTGTGGCGCGGTCGACCTGGAAAGGACGGTCCGTTCATGTTCTGTGAACTGAGGCTCTATCTTGGATTCAAGGATGCTCTGGGAGGAGCAGGACTCGACATGGGGGACATCTACCTTTCCAAGCTGGGCCCTGTCGCAGGGGCCATCACGTTGGACGCGGGCCTCGGATTTTGATGAATGGCCACGAGAATGCGTTTTCCAGACGGAGCGTTCCCGGTTCATCTCTTGACCTGTGGCGGGAGTCAACAATCACGTGACTAGCCGGACTGTCTCGATACTAGTCTTGCTGCTGGTCATTCCTGGCTGCGCTACGACTTTGTCCACGCGGGCACAACACGAATATCACGCACTGGATATGGCACGGCGCGCGCTTGGTGACACCAAACACCCGAAGCACGTTTGCGTCACTGCGTGGGGAATCAGCGCGACAAGTCAGCGTGAGGCAGAGAACGACGCCCGCGCCCAGATCGTCAGCCAGATTCGCTCACGCATTGAAGTAGTTTCGACGGACGTCGCTGGATCGATCTCCCGCGACGGTATCGTGATTGACTCACAATTTGTGAATCGCTCCATCCGCATCGCAGCGAAGTTCGACCGCAATGAGCTGATACGCATCGATGACGAGCTATCGAGCGGATTCCCGGCGGGAGTGTATCGAGCGTTCGCATACGCATCACGTGACGAAATCGCGCGACAATTGGACTCGGAATACAGCGACGCGGCGGTAGTGTTTCGTTCGCAGGCAGAACACTCTCGAACACTCGAACAAGATGTCGTGGCCTTCGCGCAGGCTTTCCATGCAGCTTCCTCTGCGTTCAGCCGAATGTTGGATGCGGCCTGTGGTCACCTGGCCGTTACCGGTATCCCGGTCCCGGGCTTCGAGGCCGATTGCGGCTTGCGGCGAACGCTGGAACGTTCCCGCGCGGATCTCGTGGCGGGGATGCGCATCGCCGTATCCTTGGCGGCCGATCCAAGGATTGACACGAGAGCTCTTGCTGACGCTGTCGCCAGTGCGATCATCGGGCTGGGCGTGCGGGCGTCAACCGCAGACTGCGTGGAGGTCGGATCCTTGAGGCTCGAGCTCCAAGCCGAGATTGAATGGAACACGCTCGCTGGCGTGCGTTACTGCAAAGCACGCTTATCAGGGAATCTCGAGAGCTGCCCGGATGGGGTAGCCCTGGCTCCGGTTCTCTTGGCCGGCGGTCCGCTGGAGGGTCGCGGCAGAGATCCGGTCGACAACCTGCGCCGGCGGGCAACCGCTGAGGCACTGAAGCCGCTTGTCCACAAGGCACTTGCGCCGTTCATTCCGTTTGCACAATCCGAATGAAACGGTAGTCAGGGAAGCCATGATCTCGCCACCTGATGTCATCGGGTCAAGCCTCCAGGGTCGGGGTGGGGCCCCGGCCGCAAAGTCGAATCCTCGCCAGCGTCAGGTGACACGCGCATTAGCCCTGCCCTGATTCCGCCGCAAGCTGCGCCCTCTCTCAAACCGGACGAGCCAGGCCACCATCACCGGCCCTTGTACGCGCCGGTTGGTATGGTGACAACTGGGAAACACGCCCCACCTTGTGGGTCAAGAGGCGGCAAACGCTTGGGGTTTACACGACATGCACGGCAACGTTTGGGAATGGTGCTGGGACTGGTACGCTGATTTCGGCGGAGACAGGAGCTTCGTGGCTGCGCCCCCCACAGGGCGATGACCTCAAGCCACGCCTGAAGGATATCGGACCATTGGCTTCAAGATCCCATGGGCGTCTATCCGCTGTCCCAGGGTCGTCAGGACCTCGGGCCAGGTCTTCGACGGCGTCTCCAGACGACACCGCGGCTTGTGCGCGCGAGGGCAGCATCAGCACCGAGTGCAGGTCGGGGCTCGGGGGCGGCGCTTGACACGCGTCACCATCGACGAATGCACTTGTTCCCGTTCGGTCAACCCGCTAGGATTCTCGGGCTGCCGATTGACGTGCCGACAAAGGCCACGTCGAGGTCCGGTGCGACGCATTCGTTTCATCGCCAGATTGAAACGGAGGAAAAATGTCCATGACATTGAAACGCATTCTCAGTGTCGCCGTAACCGCAACCGCACTGATTCTGGTGGCCCTCCTGTGCGCCGGCTGCGGTGGCGCGAAGGAGAACGTTCCGGTCAGTTCGCCCTCCAACGAGTTCGACGGTGCCCCCTGCTGGGTCACCAAGAGCGGCCATTGCATCGACAAGGAAGGCGAGAAGGCGAAGTTTGTCTACGGTGTCGGTTCGGTGGCGGGCACACGGAACACGGGACTTGCCCGCGATGCGGCGCTTGGACGGGCCCGCACCGACATCGCCCGCTCGCTGCAGACTCGGGTCGCTGCCATGCTGAAAGACTACCAGGCCACCACCACCGGGGGCGAGGACTTCGGCAAGGCGGCGGCCGACGAACAGCACATCGTCGATGTCGCGAAGCAGATCACCGACCTTAACGTCTCCGGCACGGAGATGGTCGACTCCTGATCAGCAAAACGGGCACTTTCTGGGCGCTGGCGCGCCTGGACGTCGACGGCTTCAAGGATACGGTCAGGCGCATGAGCGAATTGGACGAAGCCGTGCGGGAAGCCGTGGTGCAGCGCGCGGACAAGGCGTTTTCCGAGCTGGATTGGGAGCTTGACGCCAATCGCAGCAAGTAGTCATCGCGACATGGTGGGCTGCGGCGCCGTGACTGCCGCAGCCCTTGCTTTGGGAAGAGTGCGATCGTGACTGCAGCAGGACGAATCCCGATTGTGGCCGCGGTTCTCCTCGTGTGCGCCGTGACGACCGCCGCCGCGGCAGAGCGCGTGTCCGTGGTCACGGAGTCGTTGACAGCTTCGGGGCAGGCCCGAGTCGGCGCGCCCGCGCCCTGGCTCGCCGGCTGGACGCTCGATGACAAGGTCTGGAACCTGCGCAAGGCCTTCGCCGACACCATGACCGACCGGGTGGCGCTGGTCTTCTTCGCGACCTGGTGCGCACCCTGCCGCGAGGGCATCCGTCAGTTGGCCGCGCGCGCGGCAGACCTGCGCGCCGCGCGCGTGTCCGTGGTGCTGGTCAACTACCAGGAGGACGCGCCGCGGGTTCGCGGCTTCCTCGACGGCCCGCCCGCGTTCCCGGTCGTTGTCGACCGCTTCGGTGCCTGCGAAACGGCGTACCTGCGCTCCGGAGATGACCAGGTTCGCCTGCCCCGCACCGTGGTCGTTGGGCGCGACCTGGCCGTCCGGGCCATCTACGGGGCCGAGGGCCCCGACTACGTCGACCGCATCATCGGGGGGCGGTGACACGTGCGCTGGCGCCGGTCGTCCCGTTCCCTTGCGCGCGGCTTGGCCCTGGCGGCCGTGCTGGCGCTGGCTGCCGGGTGCGGGGGCAGCGCCGGCGCGCCTCCGGCCACGGGCGGCGGCACGCCTGCGGCGCGGGCCTTTCCGCCTGGCCCGAGGACCAATACATCGTCGCGGAGGGCACCAGCACCGTCTCCTATGCCGAGGCTGAGGCCAGCGCCCGCAATGAGGTGTCGGCCCGCGTCCGTTCCGAGCTCTCGGCAGTGATCGAGACCGAGGCCGGCTCGTTGACCGTCGACGGCCGCACCAGCGACCGGCAGCGCCTGCTCCGGTTCGACCGTGAAGACCTCGTTCGGGCATGCCGAAATGATCCGCCCCGACCCCGCGGCGCGCCGGCTGGAGAAGGGCCTCTACCACGGCCTGGCGGTCCTGTCGCGCGCCGAGGCGGCCGCCGCGCTGGGGCGCGACTACGAACTTGCCGCGGGCGACTTCCGCGCCGCGGCCGCCCAGCTGCAATCCGGTGCGGACGACATCATCGCCTGGACCGCCACGCTGCGCCGGGCCGAATCGGGCTTTACGCGGCTTGCCACGGCTGCCTACGCGCTGCGGGCTGTCGCGCGGCGAGTACGCCCCGTTTGCCGCCGACCTTCAACTGCGCGAAGGGATCGAGGGCCGGCGCGCGGCCCTGCTGTCCGGCCTGCGACTGCGGCTGGTCGTCGAGGACGCGCCGGAAGGGCTCGAGAATCTCGCCGCGAACCTGGGCGAGGCCCTGGCGCGGCTCGGTCTGGCCGCGGCGACCGGCCCTTGCGAGCCCGGCGCCTGGCTGCTGCGCGCCCAGCCGGACTTGGCCTGGGAGCAGGGCCCATTCGGCCCGGTTTGCCGCCTGACGGTGGCGGGCCAGCTGGAGCCATGCGACGGCGGCCGCGTGGCCGCCGTCCTGAACCTCCAGGGCAAGGAGCTGGTCGGTACGCACACGCAGGGCCGGCCGCGTGCGCTGCGTGAGCTCAACGAGCGGCTGACGGTGGAGCGGCTGTTGCCGCTCATCGGGGAGTTGTGATCTGTCTGCCGATCGTGGAATAGGTACGATCGGCGGGCATTGCTGTTGGCTGCGCCAGTACGCAGTGGCAGCGTTTCTCTCGTGTAGGCCCTGCTACTGCCCCCCTCCGCCACCACCCCTTCCCCCCGATCACCGTCGCCGTCACCTCCATCCCCAGCAGCTCCCTTCGCCTCGCCCCCCACCGGATCCCCGTCCAGCACCACCAGGTCCGCCCGGTACCCCGGCGCGATGACGCTAGCTCGTCCCTCGGCGAACGCCGCCCAGGCCCCGCCCGCCGTGTAGAGCCACAACGCGGTGCGGGCGTCGACCGCCTCCTCGGGGCGCCAGCCGCCGATGGGCGCCGTCCGGGTGCATGCGCGTACGCGCAGCGTACAGCCCTTCCAGCGGCTCGACCTTCTCGACGGGGGAAGTCGGTGCCGCGAAGACAGGTGCGCGCCGGTCTTCAGGAGACTGCCAGGCGTAGGCGTCTCCTCAGGCGCTCTGCGCCCAGCCGCTCGTCGGTCCAGTCCATGTCCGAGGTGCAGTGCACCGGCCATCGCGGCGATCACGCCCAGCTTCGCGAAGCGGGGATGTCGGCGGGGTCCAGGATCTGCGCGTGCTCGAAGCGCCAGCGCATCGCGCGGCTTCAGTTCGCCCCAGCACCGCTGGTGGGGGTCCAGCACCAGCCGAAGCTTGCCGCCGTCGCCGATGGCATGCGTGCGGACCTGGACCGGCGTCGCCCATCGTGCGCATGACCTCGCGCAGGTGGCCGGCGTCGGTGACCGCCAGGCCGCGGTGGCCGGCTGGTCGCCGTCGTCGCCCAGCAGCAGGGCGCCGGCGGCCCCCAGGGCGCCGTCGGCGTAGAGCTTGACCGCGCGCAGCGGGGCATGCCGTCGTCGCTGGACCAGGGTCCGGTCTGCAGGGCCGCGGCCGGCGTGGCGGCCTCCGTCGTCGTACATCGCGTGCACGCGCACACCCGGAAGTCGCCGGCGGCGGCCAGCTCCTTCATCAACTGCGCGCGCTCCCAGGACACAATGCCCGCGTCGTGCACCGAAGTCACGCCCAGGCCAGGCAGTTCTCGGCGGCCAGGCGCAGGCGGCGACGCACCTCGGGTTCGTCCGGCGCGGGATCGCCGCCGTGACCAGCCACACCGCGTTGTCGATGAGCACGCCCGTCGGCTCGCCCTGCGCGTCGCGCGGATAGACCGCCAGCCGGCGGTCGGCGTGGCCGCCGTCACGCCGGCCAGCGCCAGCTGCCGCGGTGCTGCCCCGGCGGCGTGGCCGTCGACCCGCCGCAGCAGCACCGGTCGCTTGCCGGCCGCGATCGAGCATCTCGCGAAGTGGGTACTCCTTCACCGCCAGTCGTTCTGGTCCCAGCCGCGGCCCTCCAGCCTCCGCGGCCGGGGTTGACGTCGGCGGCCTCCTTCACGCGCGCGGACCGCGTCCTGGACCGTGGCGGTGCCGCGCAGGTCGATCTCGGCCAGCGCCTTGCCCAGCCCGTAGAGATGGGCGTGGCTGCTACCGATAAGCCGGGGATGATCGTGCCGCCCTTGACGTCGATCACGCGCGCGGGCGCGGCCAGGGCCTTGGCGCCGGCCTCATCGCCCACGA
>JADJPK010000002.1 GCA_016713305.1 Betaproteobacteria bacterium | reverse complement strand
TCGCAGTTGGGCACCACGCCGTGGACGATCTCGGCCACCTCGCGGATGCGGTAGTTCTCGGTGGTGGTGCCGACGTTGAAGGCGCGGCCGTGGACCAGCGAGCGGTCGGCCTCCAGCAGCGCGATGTAGGCGCGCGATGTCCTCGACGTGCACCAGCGGCCGCCACGGCGAGCCGTCGCTCTTGAGGTGCACCTCGCCGGTGGTGAAGGCCCAGGCGGTCAGGTTGTTGACCACCAGGTCGAAGCGGATGCGCGGGGACAGCCCATAGGCGGTGGAGGCGCGCAGGAACACGGGGCTGAAGTCGTCGTCGGCCAGGGGCGCCACGTCGCGCTCGACCTCGACCTTCGACACCCCGTAGGGCGTCACCGGGTTGAAGGCCGCGTTCTCGTCCAGGAAGTCCTGCCCGCCGCCGCCGTAGTTGCTGCACGAGCTGGCGAACAGGAAGCGCGGCACGCGGGCCTGCTTGGCCAGCTTCGCCAGGCGCACCGAGCCCAGGTGGTTGATGTCGTCGGTCAGCGACGGGTCGTAGTCGCCCAGCGGGTCGTTCGACAGGCTTGGCCAGGTGGATCACCGCGTCGAAACCCTTCAGCACGTCGCCGTCGACATCGCGCACGTCGCCAATGATCTCCGGCACCTTTGCCAGCTCGCCGTCGAAGGTGCAGGCGCCGAACAGGTCCGTGTCCAGACCCGTCACCTGGTGCCCGTGCGCCTGCAGCATCGGCGTCAGCACCGAGCCGATATAACCCTTGTGGCCAGTGAGCAAGACCTTCATGTGCGTGTACCCTGCCTGGTCGGTGGTCGGTGGTTGGTGGCGTTCAGTCGGCCACGGTCGCGTTCAGTCCCAGCACTTCCACGGGGCGTGCCCGGTATCCCACAGCTTCTGCAGGATGTGCTTCTCGCGCAGCGTGTCCATGCACTGCCAGAACGACTCGTGCTTGTAGGCCATCAGCTGGTCGTCGCGCGCCAGGCCCTCCATGGGGGCCTGCTCGAACATCACGGGATCGCCGTCGATGTAGTCGAAGACCCCGGGCTCGAGCACGAAGAAGGCGCCGTTGATCCAGCCCTCGGCCGTCTGCGGCTTCTCGGTGAAGCGCTTGACGGCGTTGCCCTCGAACTCGAGGTGCCCGTAGCGGGCGGGCGGGCGCACCGAGGTCAGCGTGGCCAGCCGGCCGTGTGCCCGGTGGAAGTCGTGCAGCTGGTCCAGTGGCACGTCCGACAGGCCATCGCCCCACGTCAGCATGAACGTGCGGTCGCCCAGCCATGGTTGCAGCCGCTTGATGCGACCGCCGGTCCCCGTCGTCATCCCGGTCTCGACCAGGTGCACCGTCCAGTTCGGCCGGTTGTCGGTATAGGTCAGCACGTCGCCCGAGTTAGTGCGCACGGTCATGTCGCCTTCGAGCGTGCCGAAGTCGCGCATCCAGCGCTTGATGTACTCGCCCTTGTAGCCCAGGGCGATGACGAACTCGTCATGCCCGAAGTGGGCGTAGTGCTTCATGATGTGCCAGAGGATCGGGTGCCCGCCGATCTCGACCATCGGCTTCGGACGGATCTCGGTCTCTTCGGCCAGGCGCGTGCCCATGCCGCCGGCCAGGATGGCGACGATCGGTTTCTTGGCCATGGTCCTCCCGGTGCCCCCACCGTCGGGTCAGGAATGCGACTCACGAACTCGTCCAGGGAACCCCACGGCTCCCCGACGCGAAAAGGTGCTGTCATTCCGGAAATTGACCGGAACATGATAGCATAGGTCGGCCAACTCGCAACAGACATAACACTTATGATGTGCTATTTTGTATATTTATGATCGTCGTGTCTTGGGCCAAGGCTGCGTCGCTGCGATCTGCAATTTTTGCAATTCATTGCCCCCAATATGTTACTCAAACACGACAGATTGTGAACCGGTACTTGCCATTCTTCTCCTGCGGGATGCGTTCGCCGGGCACCAGGTCGATCACCATGCCCGGCCCGAGGATCCCGCGCAGGATGGTTCCAGTTCGGCTGCCACATCCGCCCCCCAGCCGGGCCCCGGCACCAGGTGGACCCGCAGGCGCAGCGGCTCCTCCTGGACGATCTGCATCTGCCGGATGCCCGGGAGTTTCGTCAGCGTGTTCTCGATGATCGAGATGCCCTGCACGCGGTACCCGCCCTCCGCGCGCAGGAAGTCGGCCGTGCGGCCGGTCACCTGCTCCATGAGCGGCAGGCCGCGGCCGCAGGGGCAGGCCCGGTCGCTGGGCACGCCGCGGTCGCCCAGCTCGTAGCGGATCAGGGGCTGGCCATGGTTGATCAGCTCGGTGACGACCAGGCGCCCGTCCTCGCCGGGCGCGCAGGGCGAGCCGTCGTCGCGCAGGAACCCGTGATCACGTGGTCGGCGTTCAGGTGCAGGCCTGGTGCTGCTCGCACTCGCAGGCGATCAGGCTCACCTCCTCGCAGCCGTAGCGGTTCGTCACGGGGACTCCCGCGCAGGCCTGCTTGATCACGCGGCGCTCTGGTTCCAGCAGCATCATGCTGGCCGCCACGATGCCCGACGGCCGCAACGTGCGTCCGTTCGCAAGCAGATACTCCGCCAGGATGAACAGCGAATGCGCGTGCCCGAACAGCAGGCCCGGCCGCAGGCGGTCCCACTCGGCCAGGAAGCGCACGATCGCGGGCTCGTCGATACGCATCGTGTCCAGGTAGATGATGCGGTCCTGAGTCTGGCGCGCAGGCGCGCCTTCCAGGTGCGCGGCGCCGGCGGATTGCCCCAGGCCGCCGCCATGGGTTGGCCCAGGCGCCAGCCGACCACTCGTCGGAACGGAGCGCGGCGGCGGCGCGCTTCTGGATGCCGGGCTCGTCGCAATAGACCTCCAGCGAGACGCCGGTCGAGCCACCGGTCTTCGCGCGACGCAGATCCTGCTTGCGGTAGCGACTGGAGACGAGTGCGTCCTGGTGCTGGCGGATGTCGTCCTTGGTGAGGATCGGCAGCCGGCGGAGGTCCGCCACGGTGCGAACGGTCGCGGCATCGATGCCGGCCGCAGCCCAGCGGTCGCGGTAGTAGGCACAGGTCTCGGCGGCGTGGCGGATGATCGCGCGCAGCTTCTCCTGCTGGCGCGCGCCGACAGTTTCCGGCCCGTCCCATTGGCTGCGGCGCAAGCGGCTCAGCTCGCGCAGGCGGCAGCTGCGATCGTAGAGGTCCCAGGCGGGCTCGAAGACCCCGCCGACCATCGCGTCGGGCAGCCTCATGCGCCCCCGGACGGATGCGGTCGCGATCAAGGCCCAGCGAGACGATCCGCTTCCACATGCGGAGAGCCAGCGGATCGCGGCGCAGGGCTTCGCGGTAATCGCGCCAGGCCTCGGCGCGCCGGCCTTCGCGGGCGTGCCAGTAGCCGCGGGTGACGTGGACGTGGGCGTAGGCTTGGTCGATCTGGCGTTTGGTGGCGATATCCGGGTTGTCCTTCAGGAACCGTTCCAGGAGCCGGAAGAAGTTCTCGAGACGCTCGCCGACCTTGTGGGACATCTGCCCGGGCCAGATCCGATACCGGGCAAGCGCCTCGTCGACGAAGGCAAACCGGTATCGCGTCGAAATCCTCAACCAGAGATCGTAGTCGATGGACATGCTCAGACGCTCGTCAAAACCGCCGAACTCACGGATCACCGCCGCACGTGCAACCACCGTCGGGAACGGCACGAAGTTGTCTATCATCAACGGCGCCGTCACCCACCCCTGAAACCGCTTCATGTGGATGGACGGGATCCGCCGACCCGACTCGTCCATCCAGGTCACTTCGCTGAAAACCACACCGATGTCAGGAGCGCCGTGGAAGCACGGGATCTGACGGCTCAACTTGTGCGGCTCCCAGACGTCATCGGCATCACAAAACGCGATGAACTCACCGCGTGCTTCGGCGACACCACGGTTCTTGGCGATCGTCTGCCCGGAATTGGCCTGCCGCACGATGCGAACCCGCGGATCCGACCCGAATCGCTCCAGGACCTGCTGCGTGTCATCGGAGGAACCATCGTCCACGACGATCGACTCGACGTGCGGGTAGTCCTGTCCCAGCACGGATTCCAGTGTCTCAGCGATGTAACCTCCCATGTTGTACGAAGCTGTCACCACCGACACCAATCCGGGCACCATCGTCTTCTCAGCTTCCATTCAAATGCTCCCGGTAGATGCGGCTGTAGCTGGCCGCCATCGCCTCGTGTGAGTGGTTGTCCCGCACTCGTTCGCGGGCAGCGGCGCCCAGGCGTTCGGCCAAACCGACCTCGTCCCGCAGGCGGTTGAGCGCCGCGGCCAGGGCGTCCGGTTCTCCGCGAGGCACGATCAGCCCGGTTTCGCCGTCCCGGATCAGCGTCGGAATATCGCCCACTGCCGTGGCCACGATCGCCAGGCCCAGGGCTGCCGCCTCGAGCAGGATCATCGGCATGCCTTCATCGAGAGACGGTAGCGCCAGGACATCGGCGGCACCGAGCAGCTCCGACATGTCCTCGCGAAACCCCAGCAAACGCACCGGCGCCCCACGCCGACCCTCGTCGATCAACCGTTGAAGTTCCGCCCGCAGCCGTCCTTCGCCGGCAATGAGACCGTGCACAGGTCGCGTTCCGTCGACCATACACCCGATCGCGCGGATGAGTGAGGCCTGGTCCTTCTGCTCGGTCAACCGCCCGCCATTGAGCACCAGAAAAGCGTCCTGCGGCACACCCAATGCCTGCCGCAATCTCCGGCGCCGGTCCGCATCGGGGGGAGCGACCGCCAACGGGATTCCGTTCGGCACCACGGCGATGCGGCGTTCGTCCACACCGTTGAGTGCCAGAACGCGCGCAATATCGCCGGAAACCGCGGCCACCGTACGAAACCGTCGATAGAGTCGCAACTCGAGCGCCACCATCACCCGCATGCGGAGCGGCGACCCCGGGCGCATGAACCAGAGGTGGCAGGTGGCCGTGAACGGGAGCGGCCGCAGCAGCTTCACGAGGCTGCCGTAAACTGTAGCCTTGTAGCCGTGGCTGTGGACCAAGGCAACCCGACCCGCACGCAGCAATCGTGCCGCGCGCGGGACATCCATCATGAGGGCGCCGTTGCGCAGCCTGACTTCCATGGTCTCGATCCCAGCGGCGCCCGCGGCATCGAGCAACGCACACGGTTCGCCGAACATCCCCACGATGCAGCCGACGATGGGTTCGTACTCGCCCTGCGCCTTCTGTGCTTCGGCGAGATTCAGCACGACCCGCTCGGCCCCGTACATGCCGCCGCTCTCGAGCAGATGCAGGATCCTGGGCCTAGGACCCATCGGCAGCACCTCTCCGATAGACACGGTATTTCAAGCCGTAGCCCTCGCCGCCGGCGCCGGTCAATTCGGTGACGAACCGGAAGCTGTCGGCCAGGTACCTGTCGAGTGGGAAGTCGGGTGGATCGGCAAACTGGTCCTGCACGAGGACGTAGCGCATACGATTCATGTCGATGAGGCCCTCGTATCGTTCGAAAGGTGTCGTGTAGTACGTGTAGTGCTCCCAGCCGTCATCGCACCGCCCTCCGAGCATGTCCTGCCGGGCAAGTTCCGTCTCCTCTTCCCAGATCTTGAGGTGACGCTCGGTGAACGGCACGCCCGCTGCTCGGTCGCCGGCCACGCCCCGCCGTATGCCGTCAGCAATGACAGCGAGGCAAGACGTGCGGCGCGGTAGCACAAGTGCATCGAAACCGAATACGAAGAACGGCTCATCCTTCGAAACGTTCTTCTGGACCCACGAGCGCAGACCGTTCTGATCGACAGCCCGGAAACGCGCCACCTCGCGGCCGGATTGCAGTGCGAGAACGGATAGAGCCAGGACGGCCCAGGCCGCCACCACGCGCCCGAGCGAAGGCCTCGCACGCACCACGGCGACCAGGAACGCCACGGCGGCCAGATAGAAGACCGGCAGCGCCGGCAGCATCCAGTAGGCCCGCAGCTGGCGAATCAGGCCGAACAGCACGAGCCAGGCCGCAGTCTGGAGGAGCAGGCTTGCCGCCAGCGGGTGGGAGCGCCGAAAGGACAAGGGGCCGCGATGAACGATCGCGCCGACGGCCAGCGGCAGCACGACCCACCCCGAGCCGCGCAGCATGGCGAGAAACTGCTCACCCCAGCGGATCCAGGGCGACGCGTCGTCCTTCGCGTTGGTCAGGCGCAACTTGACGTACTTCAACGGGTCGAAAAGCGGTATGCCCGCCGAAACGAGGAAAGCCAATAGCGACAGCGCCGCGAACCCCCAACCCGTCCGCAGGGCCCCGCGCCAACCGTGGACGCGGATGAGATCCGCGAGCAGGAAGACCACGGCAAACGCCAGGTGGAGCTTCAGGCCCGCGCCCAGACCGAGCACGAATCCGGATCCGAGCAGCCAACCCTGATGACGTCCGAAATCCGACCTGTAGTACAACAGAAGCCCGGCCGTCATGAACAGGGGCAACATGGCGTCCGGGCGCGCGACGACGTCGGCCCAGATCGTGTTGTAGGTCAGCAGATACATGGCCGGCGGCAGCACGGCCGCCCAACCGCGCCAGGCATCCCCAAGGAAGCGCCGCGCCAGCCGCCACGTCAGGACTGCCGCGATGAGGTCCACCATGATCACGAACGCCCTGTAGACATGGACGTACGAGTCGGGACGAAGGTAGTAGTCACGGTAGGCATCGGCGACGAGATTGAGCCCCAGACCGCCCGGCACTGCGCCGGTCACGATCCGGAATCCGTAGTTCGCCAGGCAGAGCAGGCCCGTGATCCAGGATTCGAGATACATGCGCTGAGGCTGCGCTTGTCCGAACAAGACCAGAAAGCCGCCCTCGAACGTCGTCCGGTCATCGATCGACACGAACGGGCCGCCCACCTTGAGGACCGCTAGCTTCGCCGCGAGCGATAGAGCCCCGATCAGGAGCAGAAAGGCCACCGGGGCGGATGGACGTCGGTCAAACACGTCTGTTCTCCCCTCCGGCCGTGGCCCGACCAAGGGCCGACGGACGATGCTCGTTCAGGAAATAGAGCGGTCGGTTCTTCGTTTCGTTGAACATGCGTCCGAGGTACTCGCCCAGGACGCCGATACCGATCAGCTGCCCGCCACCCAGGAACAGCAGGACGACCATGAGCGAAGGATAGCCCTTGACCGGATCGCCGAAGACCAAGGTCTTGTAGAAGATCCACCCGGCATACACGAACGCGATCAGCGCAATGCCGATCCCGCAGTAGGTCGCCAGGCGGAGAGGTACGGTGGAGAACGACGTGATCCCCTCCACCGCGAAGTTCCACAGCTTCCAGTAGTTCCATTTCGTGTCACCAGCGAAGCGCGGATCCCGTTTGTAGATGACGGCTTTCTGGGGGAAGCCGACCCAGGCAAACAGCCCCTTCATGAAGCGGTGCTGCTCGCGAAGTTGCAAGATGGCGTCGACCGCTCGGCGGCTCAGCAGGCGGAAGTCCCCGGTGTCGGCAGGAATGCTCACACGGCTCAGCTTGCCGATGATCCGGTAGAACCAGCTGGCCGTCGCCTTCTTGAAGGCCGTCTCGCCCGCGCGCGACTCACGGCGCGCATACACCATGTCATAGCCGGCCCGCCATTCCGCCACCAGTTGCGGGATCACCTCCGGCGGGTCCTGGAGGTCCGCGTCGATGACCACGACCGCATCGCCGCAACAGGCATCGAGACCCGCGGTCATGGCGACCTCCTTGCCGAAGTTCCGGCTGAGGTCGACGACCGCGACTTCCGGATGGGCGGACTGCAGGTCGCGCATCAGCCGCAGGGTCCCGTCCGTGCTGCCGTCGTTGACATAGACGATCTCGCGGGGCATTCCCAGCTGATCCAGGACGGCTGCGAGCCGACGGTGGAACTCCGGGAGCACCTCCTGCTCGTTGTAGCAGGGCACGACCACCGACAGGCTGCTGTCGGCGCCGGGCGCGGATGGTTCAACGCGATCTGTCATCACGCACCTCGCGGAAGGTCCAGAAGCGATTGCCGAGATAGGTCAGGACCACGACCGTACCCGTTGCGACAACCTGGGACAACAGGTAGTGGAGGCCGAGCCCCCGATGGCAACCCGCCATCACCCCGGCATTGAGGCCCATCCCGGCCAAGGCGATCACGAAAAACCGGGAGATCGTGCCGGCGTGCCCCTGGCGGCTGCGGAACGTCAAGTGGTAGTTCGCGAAATAGTTGATCACGGCCCCGACGGCGAAGCCGCAAGTGGTTGCCAGGACCGGGTCGGCGCCTGCCCACCTCACCAGGGCAACCAGCGTCAGGTAGTGCCCGGCGGTACCGACAAGGCCGACTGCCAGATACGCCAGGAACTGGCGGGGCCTGACAAGCCCTCGCCAGGTGGCGCCCGCGGTCGCGGCCGACTCCTGCCGTCCCGGTCTCATGGTCCGTCCGGGCGCCGGCCACGCGCCTCGAAGCCGGCGAAACGGCTGCCGGTGTCGGCGCCCCACTCCCAGTTGCCCAGCAGCCCGACACGTGCGATCCGCAACGGCCGCTGCCCCGGGTAGATGTCGTCGAGCGCCCGGTAGAGCACGGGTTCCCCGTCGATGTGGACCTGGTAGCGACGCCCGTCGCTGACGAGCCTCAGCCGCAGCGGCCGGCCCCAGGTCACCCTGTCTCCGACGTTCGTCCAGATGGCGTCATAGAGATCCTCGAACCCGTCGAGCTTCAGGAACGACGACAGTGACGCTCCCCCGTAGCAGTCGTCCAGCCAGGTGTTGATCAACAGGTAGTTGGCCTCGTCCTGCCAGAGGCAGAACCCTGCCGTGCCGTGCTCCCGCTGCCCCCGCGCGGTGCCGGGCGGCGTCAGCGTCACGGCAAGATCGGCG
Source organism: Betaproteobacteria bacterium (assembly GCA_016713305.1). Lineage (NCBI taxonomy): Bacteria > Pseudomonadati > Pseudomonadota > Betaproteobacteria > Betaproteobacteria bacterium. Next base: position 19,557 of record JADJPK010000002.1, on the reverse strand, counting down.
AAGCCCGGCTGATTCCAGTCCAACGCGTAGATCGTGCGGCCGGCCAGAGGCGCCTCTGCGCTGGCCACCCACCGCGCGCCGCCCCGCTCGTCGCACTCCAGCCGGCCGGGACCGAGCAATCGGCACCAGGTGGTCCCGCCGATAGGCGTCGAGCGCCCCGCAATGTCTCCGGGCGGTCCGGACAGGTCGTCAGCGAGAATGACCGCATCGCCGGCGGCCGACCAGGGAGCCTCCAGATCGAGTTCCGGCGGCATCGGCAACGTGCGCGGGAAGACCTCCCAAGACAGGACATCGGCCAGCGCCGTGGGCGAACCGGCCAGTCCGACACCCGACCCGCTCGCAGGCCCCGCAGCAGGGAACCTGCGTCCGAACGGCGCGTCGCCATCGACGATGATCGTGATCTCCTGCCCGTCGTCCAGGACCTGCACGTCGCGCGGTGCCGGAACCCCGGCGGCACGCTCGGTCACGGCCAACTCGTCATGTCGTTCTCCCCGGCGGAAGCTGAGCACCAGCCGGCGCGACTCCAGACGCAGTTCCCATCCGTCCGGACCGGATCCCATTCCCCAGCACAACCCGATGGGCTCGGGCAGACACGCCGAGGGTTTCAGGCACAGGCGCAACAAGCCGGCTGGGGAGCCGATCCGGACCCCGGCCACGCCCCCAAACGATTCCCAGGTACCGCCGACCGAGGCCATCGCTGCTGGCGGCAAGGTCCCCTCGTCGGCCGCGGCAGCCGCTGCGGCGCCAGCCCACCTGGACGCGGCGCCGGAGTCCTGTGTCACCCGCACGCCGTAAACGCGCGAATCGGCCCGGAATCCGATCTGCCCGAGTAGGCACTGGTGCACTGACGCGTGCAGTTCCTCGCTTTCGGGCCTGTCCGTCACCGCGAGGGGCCGCATCGCCGGGTACGCACCCAGCCCGCGCGCCCCCGGGGGACCTGAGACCAGGCACAGGACGTCGCGTTCACGCAGTCGCGTGACATAGTGAATGGGGACGTTCTGTACGCCACGGATCACCGGCCAGGCGCGCGGCCCACCCCGCCGGGTCCACGCCACTGCCCCGCGCCCAACGTTCGAGCCTCGTGCGCAGCGAATCGGACATGACTTCGGACTGCGAGGTGTTGTGCCCATTGAGCATGAACACGGCGAACGTGAGACCCGGTTTCGCCGGGAACGGGCCATAGGTCAGGCAGGTCCGCTCCCAGCCCTCCCGCAACGGCGGCTGTATCCGCAAGGCCCCGCCGTCGATGCTCAGGATGCGTTCGACATCACGCCCCTGCCGGGGCGGCTGACCGGCCGCGGCCGTTCCCACCACCCTCCCGCGACGGCGGCGATCGGTGAAGTTGTCCCTGAGGAGCGTGGCCATGGTTCCCTTCCGGGTCGGTGCACCTAGATCCGGCCCAGGCGCCGACGGACTGCCCAGGACAGTTCGGCCCGGTACAGGGGCGCGTTCCACTTCGTGACCTTGGCCAGCCGCCAGGCACACTGCAACTTCAGCCCCGGAGACAAGCCGCAGGTCAGAAGTGACTTCGTCAGGTCCCGAAGCTGGTTCCAGGCCGACAGCACCACCTTGCCCTTGTTGCCCGGGTTGAACCAGACGGCCCGTTCATGATACGAGGCGTAGACCCGGTCGGACTTCCCGGCGTGCACGCGACGATAGAACGCGGCCCCCGGCACCTGCAGAAGGCGCCCTCGCAGGGCCAGCTCACCAAGGAGCGTCCGGTCAGAGTCGGTGTAGTCGCGAATCAGACCCGTACCGGCCAGCACGTCGCGGCGCGTCAATCCGAATACTTCGGCACAATTGTGGCCGATCTGAATGACCTGGAAGAACCTCTCGGGGGCCTCGCGCTGGCCGACATCGCCACGGTCGAACTCACCGAGAAGGCGCCCGTCCGCGTCAACGTCGACTAGACGCGGGTGGGAGAGCACTGCTCCCGCGTCCGCCTCCAGCGCCCTGGCACACAGGTCCATCGCATTCGCATCCATATAGTCGTCATGCGCCGCCCACTTGAAATAGCGACCGCGCGACTTCCCGAACACGAAGTTGTAGTTGGGCCCGGCCCCGATATTCCGTTCCTGCCGGAAATAGCGGATGCGCGGGTCTTCGGCCGCGAACGCGCGGCAAATGGCTTCGGTCCCGTCTGTGGAGGCGTTGTCCGAGATGATGATCTCGAGCGCCTCGAAGCGGCCCCCATCCCAGGTCTGCGCGACCAGGGACTGGAGGGCCTGGAGCAGGTAGTTCTCACCGTTGTAGACCGGCAGGCCGACGCTTACCAGCGGCCCCGGCAGATCCTCCGTCATCCGCACCTCCTCGTGTGCCAAGGCGTCACGCCGCGCCGTCTCCGCGACCGCGCAGGAGCTCGCGCGCCAGGCATCTGACCCAGCCCCAGACGACCAGCAGCCCCGGCCTCACTCGCAGAGACTGCACGTAGTAGGCGCGTGCCTCCGCCCAGTTTCCACGCTTCTCGTTGAGATATCCGAGGGCGCAGTAATTGCGCCCCAACCAGTACCGGATCAGCCGTCGCTCCCGGCTACTCGGCCGGCAGCCGAGTTGGCGCCGCATCACTTCGATCCGCGCCAGCGGGTGGCGATCGCCGGCCTCGTGCATCAGACTGCCGGCATGCCGCCGGTAGGCGTGCCCGACGATGTCAAGGAACGCGCAGCCGTGCCGCCGGGCGATGCGAAGCCAGAGATCGAGGTCCTCGCTCGAGGCCAGGCTCTCGTCGAACACCCCCACTTCCGCCAGCACGTCCCGCCGCACGGCAACGCTCGAGGTTCCGATGAAGTTGGCCCGGATCAGCCCGCACACCATCAGGTCGCGACGCAGACTGCCGTCGGCCTGTTCGCCGCCCGCGACAATGGCACGCAACGTGCTGTAGGCAGCCAGGAACGAGGGCTCAAGCAGCCGGTCATCCTCGTCCACGACCTCGAAGTCGGTGAACACCAGCGCCACGGCCGGCCGGGCAGCCAGGATGGCAACCTGCCTCTCAATCTTGCCGGGCTTCATCACATCGTCGGCGTCGCAAAAGAAGACGTAGCGGCCCCGCGCTGCGGCGATAGCCCGGTTGCGCGGCGCGGAAGGCCCCCCGCTGGCAGCCTGGCGCCAGAACCGGACGCGGGCGTCGGCAATCCCCCCCACGACGGCCGCGGTGTCGTCCGAAGACCCGTCGTCAACGACCAGGACCTCGAGATCCCGCCAGCTCTGCGCCAGAATCGAGGTCAGGGTGCGCCCCAGGAACGCGGCCGCATTGTGGCAGGGAACCACCACACTCACGGCGGGGGCGGTCGGATTCGTCAACGGTTCTCCTTCCCGGGAAGCCCCGGGCGAAACAGGTCGTCAAATCGGGCTCTTGAGGCTACAGTGGCCGGCGTCGCCAGCGCCATCAGACTAGCCTAGAGACGAGGATTCGCCAAGGGCGGCCCCGCGTTGACCCGCAAGGAACCGAAAGGACCGCGAAGTATGCCCGCGCCGACCGCTTCCGTTACTACGCATCAATCCGCGGAACTGACGGCCTACTACGCCCGATTGAACCGGGGGGTCATTCCTGGTCTCGACGGGATTCGGGCACTGGCCGTTCTGCTGGTAATTGCCAACCACTTCGGCTTCGAGTGGATCAACGGCGCCCTTGGGGTCCTGATCTTCTTCGTGCTGAGCGGGTTCCTCATCACATGGCTCATGCTCAAGGAACTCGACAAGACCGGAACCGTCTCGCTCAAGAACTTCTACCGCCGGCGCATGCTGCGCATTTTCCCCGCGTTCTACGCCTTCTGGCTGGTTGGCGTGGGCATCTATCTCGTGCGCGGCCACTACTTGGATTGGGGCCAGGCGATCTCGGCTTTCTTCTACGTCAGCAACTACTGGATGGGATTGGTCCCCAGCAGTTGCATGCTCTTCCCACACACCTGGTCGCTCAGCATCGAAGAGCAGTTCTACCTGCTGTGGCCGGCGCTCTTCCTGCTGGGGCTCCGCCAGCCTCGTCGTTTGCCGCTGTTCCTGGGGATCGCCATCGCGGCCGTCTGGGTGCACCGGGGCGTGCTCTTCGCCTGCGGAGTCCCCCAGGAGTACCTCTATCGGGCATTCGACACACGCCTGGATCACCTGGCCATCGGCTGCCTGACGGCCATCCTCTTGCGTCGACGCGCGATGGACGGAATCGTCCGTGCCGTGACCCGGAGCGCGTGGCTGCCGCTGCTGACCCTCGCCTTGCTCTTCGGCGCCCAGGCCGGCCACGATTCGCCCGCCTTCATCTTCACCGTCGGCTATGCGCTGGAGCCGTTGCTCACCGCCGTGTTCCTGCTGCAGTTGATCTGCTTCTCCGAGACCGGGGCCTGGCGGGTGTTCGAGCATCCGGTCGCACGATATCTGGGTAGGATCTCGTATCCGATGTACCTCTGGCAGCAGTTGACGCTGTTCACGGCGAAACGGGTAGCGATCGACTTTCCGCCGGCCCTGCAGTTCGGGTTCGCGCTTGCCGTCACGGTCGCTTTCGCGTCTGCAAGCTACTTCTTGGTCGAGAAGCCTTTTCTGCGGATGAAGAGTCGATACTAGTTTGGAGTCGGTGGGACGGCGGCTTCGCTCGCGTCTGACATCTCATTGACGCCGGAGGTGCCGACCTCGCCGTGCCCAACACGGACCACCGCCGTCTTCACATTGTCATATCAGTCATATCAGTGACGGCAATTCGGCTGCACTCGGCGGTGCTACTTCTCCATGATCGAGATGACATTGGAGCGATATCGCCGGAAACTGTCGGCCATCAGGAGCTTGATCCATAGAAGCTCGAAGACGACCAGGGGCGGTACGACTCGGAACTGGGGAAACGAGTTGAAAAGCATCTCGACGTGACGACTGAACCCGGCAGCTTCACTCAATCTCGAGATCGCCACTTCCGAATTGGCCAAGTAGTGCGTCCTGAAGAGGTCGTCCTCCTTTCGCTCCTGCAGCAACATGACCATCTTCCCTTTCATTCTCTCGGGAATCAGACGCGCACAAACCGTGTAGTATCCCCTGACATTCATCGTATGAAAGATGAACTTCCCCCCCGGGCGCAGGACTCTGAAAACCTCCTTGAACTGCGTCTCTGGGTCATCAAGGTGTTCGACAACCATATTGGCCGTCACAAGATCAAAACTACTCTCGGGAAACGGCAATCTCGCGATATCCCCTCGGATCCGCGCAGAAATGGTCGCATGCTTCTTCAGGCTATTGAGGTCAAAGTCCAGCCCAAACACCACACGGCAGCGGCTGATCAGGTCGATTTCCGATTCATGACGCCATTTCGGAAGCACTGAATGCCCGCACCCCAAATCAAGCCAATCTATGCCATCTCTGATATTGGCATCAAGCACGCCTTCATAGATGTCCTGCGAATACCGGAGCTCAGGGACTAGCTTCCTTTGGATCCAAGAGCTTTGATTGTACAATCTCTGGCGCAGGCCCATCTTGTGCGATCTCCCTTCTCCGGCACGCGGCTGCTGTTGGCTTCCCAGAATCCGGGAGGAGTCCGTTCGACTCATGGTCGACAGCCGAGCGCCTTGAATTCAGATCCGCCCCGAAACGGCGCTCTGCAACTCCTGTGTTAGCAGCATAGACGTTCGCCTGCGGACTTCAAGCGCACTTTGCCATGTGCCAAGCGCGGCACGGGTACACCATAGGCCACAGTGGGTATGTCGCGATTCACGGCTCAGAGAACTGCGTCAGCGGTCGGCAAGTCCTTGCGCATCGCCCAATGACACCGAAGCCTCGCACACGCTATTGTCAACGATCGTCATTCAGACCTCTGGACCGGACTAGCCCTGCAGGGCGATCCAGCAAGCGGTCATAGAGTTCCATCAGAACGGTCATCGAGTGGTCCCATGCATAGAACTCGCCCACGCGGCTCTTCGCAACTGCACCCAATCGACAACGTGTGGCTTCGTCTTCCATGAGAAGGCCGATAGCGCCCGCGAGGGCTGATGCGTCGCCCGGCGGCACGAGCAAGCCACAAGTGCCGTCGACCAGTTCAGGGTTGCCGCCTACCCGTGTGGCCACAATCGGTAGCCCGCAAGCCATGTACTCCAGTATCGCATTCGACAACCCCTCGCGATCCGAACACAGCACGCCGATGTCCAGAGAAGCCAGGCAAGCACCGACGTCTAACACAGAGCCGTGAAAGTGAACCGAATCTCGGACGCCTAGATCGATCGCCTGGCGTTCGAGAGCGTCGCGCAATGGCCCATCTCCAGCAAGTGAAGTGAACCACACCCAACGGCGCCCGCCGCGCAAGCGTTGCCCAAGCCATCAGAAGGACATCGTGCCGCTTGACCGGAGTCAAACTCGCGACAATTCCCACGGCAGGCCGCCCACCGGGCAAAGGGGACGCTGCGGGCGGCGTGACCGCAAGATCGACGCCGTTGTGCACAACGACGAACTTCGCGGCTTGTGTCCGTTCTCTGCGAGCTGCATACCTTGAGACGCTTTCAGCATTGGTCACGATCGCTGCGAAGTCCCGATTGGCGAACATCAGCACCCATGGGAACAGATTGTGATACCACGGCTGATTGCCCGTCCCCAGTCCCATGTCCCGCCGGCTTGATACCAAGACCGGGCGCCGACGCGAAGCCAGAGTGCCGATCCACGTGACGAAGATCGATTCATCGAAGAACACATGGACAAGATCGACGTGATGCTTGTCAATCAAGTGGCTGAGCCGCCGCACCACGCCAGGAAAGCTCCATTTGAGAAACCCCTCATGCCCAAGCACAATGGTGTCGCAGGGCAAATCGGCGCTCTCCATCCATGGCGATGACCATAGGCAGATGAGAATCGGATCGAAGCGCGCCCGGTCAATCCGCCGGATCATCTGCAGGAGCTGCTTCTGAGTGCCCGCCGTATCGCAGGACATCGTGTCAATGACGTACGCTACACGACGAACGCCTCTCCCGGAACCACCCGACGGCAGGCATCTCGCCCTCGCCCCTTCGACGGGTTGGACGCTGACATCGGTCCGAGGAATCTCATCCATCGGACTATTCGGGGAACGGCTTACCCGGCACGCCGGGGGCGCCGAGATCCTGGCCTCCGATCGTCACTGGGTAGCCGGTCGAAGCGAGGCCGTTCTCGTTGATGGCGAACAGATAGGCCGTGCTACCCGGTTCGAAGCTGCCGGGATTGAACTGAACCTTGATCTGAGTCGTCGACCACGACGTTGTGGGCTGAATCTCACGGTGAGTGCAAGCAGCGAAGGTGGGGGGCATCTCCAAGCTCGACTCTGGCCCATGTTGTTGTCGATGTATGCGTCGTCCAGGTAGAAGTGGTTGCTGTCAGTCGACGTGTCGCCCCAGCTATTGAAGAACCCGAGAATGTACGGGCGCATGAACTCGCCTTCAGCCGATCCCGCCGCGCTGCGCGAGGCAGAGTGGAGTCATCGAGTACCAGCTCACCGTCGAACCAGATCTTGACGGCGCCGTCGCGGAGATCGCGCTGCGAGCTGTCCTTGTATTCAACTTGAATCAAATGCCAAGTACCCAGGGTCCATCGCTCCTTGAAACCACCCCCGAACCAACCGGATTCGTTGATGGGGCCAGAACTCTTATAAATGAGTGAATTCGACCAGCCCTCCGTGGCAACCACCCAGTTGTCCTGTGCCGAACCAGTAGACCACATGCGAAAGATCTTGACGTTCGCCAAGTTCGAACCCAATCCCCCATTGGTCGCCGTGCCCCATGTCCAATCCGAACCCAATTTGAACCAGTATTGGCAAAACCAACGCGGGCTATTGGAGCCACCGGTGAGCGTCGCGTGCTCCACATAATCGTTGCCCACGAAGTTGGCCGTGGCATTGTATCGGCTGTTCGAGTGCCTTTGGTTGTCCTGATTGATATGCCATACACCCGGCGATCCCGTATTGCTCCAGCGCGAACTGAACGAACCGGCTTCAATGTCATCCCAAATCACCGGCGGGGCTGCCGGCTTAGTTCCGAAGCCGCTTCCGCCTATCGTCACAGACTCTTCGTGCTGCAAAGCGCCCGAAACGCCCGAAATGGACTGTGCACGAACGCCGCCTGCTGCCACGCCCAAGAGCAAGATAAGCGCTTGTGCAATAAAGAGATGGAAGTGTCTCACCTCAGGACTCCTTCGTTTCCCTCGCTCCGGACCGCTCAAGTGACGCGCGTGGAGATCGCCGTTGCAAAACGCGCGCCAAATCCCGGGTCTCACGAGATACAACTCTCCTGTTGCCGCCGAGGCCACCTAGACCATAGGCGAGCGGCTTCCACCGACGATGCGCGCTGCGACATCTATGTGTCGAGCCGGAACCCGGCACGGAATAGCCGTTGGCGCACAAGGGTCCAGAAACCTGGCCTGTGGCGGTCGATGTCACGACACAGATCCAGTGTACGATGAGTCCAGACCTCACGAGTTCGGATTACCGCCGGCAAATCCACCATCGCGTCGTGGACACCGGCTGCAAACCACGGGAAATAGCCATCCCGCAGCGAGTAGGCCGCCATGGCACCGAGTCCGCGGACCAGAAACCAGATGCCGTAGCCCAGAGGCATGTTTCGGACCACCAGCCATATGTGATTTCGGGTGTCAAAGTAGTAGAAACGCCATGTTGTTCGGGTGCTCTCCTCGTGCTTGTGAAGCACGCTGACTCGGCCATCATATTCCACCGTGAAGCCGGAGTTCATCATACGGAATGCCAAGTCGGGTCCTTCGTGGCCGATGAAATAGCGAGGGTAGTAGCCGCCACTTCGGACAAACGCCTCCCTGCGGAAAGCGACCGCGCCCTCTGTGATCTCATAGGACAAGAAGCGCTGATCCGAATCCGTTGAATTGCGATGGTGAACCCAATTGCAGACGCGTCTAGTATAGTAGTCGATGACCCGAAAATTGAGCGCGCCCAACTCCGGATGTGCCGCGAACTCGGATTCCACCAGCGCCAGAGACTCGGGCGACAAACCGAGCAGATCGTCGTCAAGGGTGATAATGGTGGCCCCGGTGGCTCGCGCTATGCCCAGATTGCGCGCCGAAACGCCGAGATTGCGCTCAGTGCGAACATGAACGAACTCCGGAAAATCGCGCGACAGTAGATCGGCCGTGCCGTCAGTCGAATGGTTGTCAACAACAATGACCTCGTGAACGAGGTCCGCTATCGCCCGCAACTCCGCCAGCATCACACGCAAGCAATCCCAACGGTTGTACGTCAGGACTACGATCGTAACGTCATAGCTCCGATTCCGCATGCGTCCCCCGGCAAATGGAACCCGTCACCCAGCCCAGACCAGCGTGCTCGGTTTGCCCCACGATACGCAATAACCACGAAACCGCCAAGCACACGGCCGAGGTTGACAAACTAGCTGATCCAGCGACAATTCGATTGGTAGCCCCTTGTTACCGTCCCTCTTCTGGAGGAACTCGTGGACGTCAGTAGTGCGTTCTATCGTGAATTTGTCTACTACCCTGTCGCTTCATACACTGCCGGCCCGGTGCGCCGGCACCTCAAGGCCCTCTTGGCTTCCCAATACGACTTGCCTTTAGCGCGCGCAGAATTTCAAGCCTCAGCCGTTAGGGAACTTATCGATGCCAGCAGGCGCGAAGTCCCATACTTCCGCACACTCCCGGAGCTACCTGAAGCAGCGTCCACCCCTGGCGAACTGCTGGCCGGTATTCCGCTGCTGGCCAAATCCGACCTACAGAATTCAGCGCTCCGCCTGCGCACAACAGTCGACTGCGGACGGTTGGTGTCTAAGACGACAGGGGGATCGACCGGCGAACCGGTTACGATATGGAAGACTCGCGACGCCTGGGCGAGAGAACTTGGTGCGACGTGGAGAGGCTATGCCTGGGCCGGTATTGAAGTCGGGGACCTCCAAGCACGGTTCTGGGGTGTGGCCCATACGTCCTCAGGTCGCTGGCGCGCGCGTCTCATTGACCGTGTTTGCCACCGAATACGGATCCCGGCGTTCGCGTTCGTGGACTCTGATTTGGCGAACTACGTGAAGCTACTCAACCGTCGCCAACCTCGCTGGTATTATGGCTACGTCTCCATGTTGACCGAGCTCGCGCGATTCGTGCAGCGGGGCGGAGCGAGATTGCGCCATCGTCCCCGGTGCATTGTCACCACCTCCGAAGTCCTGAATGCAGCCGATCGCGAACTGCTGAGAGAGGTGTTCGGAGCTCCGGTCTTCAACGAATACGGCTGCGGAGAACTGGGCACGATCGCCCACGAATGCCCTTACGGCTCGCTGCATGTCAGCGAGGAGAACATGATCGTAGAAGTGCTGGACGGAACCGAACCGTGCGACCCTGGCCGCGCCGGGGAGCTGGTTGTTACGGAACTGAATAACCGCGCATTCCCACTCATCCGATATCGCACCGGCGACTTCGGCGTACTGGCCGCTGGCACCTGTGCCTGCGGCCGCACCCTCGGCCGACTTGACCAGATCCATGGACGCGCCTATGACTTCATTCGGAACCGCGAGGGACGTCTCTTCCACGGCGAGTTCCTGATGTACGTATTTGAGGACTTGCGCCGGCACGGAGCGGACATCCGGCAATTCCAGGTGGAGCAGGTGGACCTTGACCGGTTCGATGTACGCATTGTGCGCGGCGACAGCTACGACCCCGATTGCGAAGACGAGATCAAGAACTGCTTGCGGAGCAACGTCGACCCTGATGCGGTCGTTACAGTGGAATACGTGGAATCAATACCCCGCGAACGATCGGGCAAAATGCGTACCATCAAAGGGTTGCCTCGCTAGGCAACGCGGGCATACACGTGCATTTGATGTCCGGAGTTCAGCCCTGCACACAGATTGGCACCAGCGCTGGCGGAAGTAGAAGCGATTCGCTGACCGGCCGGTAAGAAGACCATAGCCGAGGTTCCGCCTGTGGGCTGCCCACGTGACAGGATCGCTTTCGCATGACCTGTATTCGAGCGCCCAGCTGTCTTCGGCAGTGCATATCTGCTTGACTGGCCCGGTCGGAACTCCCGAAGAACACCATGTCAGATATTGCCGGCTGACAGGAGCCCGATCTCCATCTACAATTGTGGCGTTAGTTGGACACTCGAGTCAACACGTACATCACCAAGAGCAATCCTAGAGGACGAGGTTCGACCCCGTTGTTCAGCGTGGATCAGACTTCACAAATGGGCGCGCCAGGCCGAGCTACCCGCATGCCCGGATATCCCAAGTTGAACGCGCTGTTTTTCGTGACTTTTCTTGCCTTCATGCTATTCAGAAACGTGGATGGCGGGAACCGTGTGGAACTGCTGGGCGCAATGCGCCTCGAGTTCCTGCTTGGGAGCGCCGCAGTTGCAATGGCTATTGCCAAGATCTCCGGTCAACCGGTTCAACTCCAGGGTTCGCAGAAGATCATCGTCGCCATTTGCCTGCTCTTCGCAATGATGATCATCCAAGTGCCCTTCGCCGCCGATCCCTTTGAGGCGAAGCGAGTATTTACGGATCGTGCATACAAGTTCGCGTTTCTGACTTTTCTCATAGCCGCTCTGGTTGAATCGCCGACCTCGATGAGCTTGTTCATTTGGGTGTTCTTGTACTCGGTATTCCATATTACGCTCGAGCCGTTCCATGGCCTCGTTACGGGAAATCCGTCTGGCAGAACCAAGGAGTCATGCGACTCCACGGGTCAGTTCCTATGTACGGGCATCCCAACAGCCTATCAGGATGGGCCACTGGTGCTCTGCCATTCGTGGTGTTTCTATTCATTCCCGTTAGGCGTTGGTACCTTCGCAGCGCCCTGCTGCTTCTGGCCTTCACTTCATTGCCGTGCGTGATCTACTCTGGATCTCGCACGGCGTATCTTGGCCTCATATCATTGCTTCTGTGGTGGTTCTTTCAGTCACGCAAGAAGAGGAGATTCCTGGCCATTGCGACAGCTGTCTGCATATTGGCAGTTCCGCTCATCCCAGACCAGTACATTGAGAGATTCAAGAGCATTGGCGGCAAAGAAGCTGAGGGCCACTCCAAGCTTGCTCGCAAACAAGTCATGAACGATGCGCTGGTCGTGTTCATGGAGAATCCGCTGGGGATTGGAGTGGGCTCGTTTCCGGTAGTCCGAGCCGCTCGATTCGGTCGCGAAGCTGTCGACACGCACAATTTGTACCTTGAAGTTGCGACCAACCTGGGCGTCCAGGGCCTAGTAGCGTTTCTTGGACTTGTGGGAGTTCTCCTCGCCAGTTTCCGCGATTCCGCCAGAGCCTTTCGCGGCCAGCAGCTTCAGTTGATCCGCTTGGCAGGCGACGGGAAGCTACCCGCTGCAGCCTCTCGACATGCCAGAAGGCACTTCCAGGACCTCGCGTTCTGCTACGCTATGGCACAGGCTACGGCCGGCTACATCTTGGTTCGTTTGGTCCTTGGTTTCTTCGGAATGGACCTCTACGAGATCTACTGGTGGGTTGGCGCTGGAATAGCCGTGTCTCTCGCCGGACTGGTTACAACAACAAGAAAGAGGACGCGGTTCATCGTGCAGGTGATCGTCACCGAAGACGAATCGAGGCGTGCTGCGTTCTGACTCTTGGCACGCAACATGGTGCACCATTGCGTCAGCGCCGCCTGGCCGTGAAGCAACGGCTGCTGTCGCAGAACTCGCGCCGACCCGGCACCTTCAATGGGCGTTCGCAGGCTCCACAGGGCGCTTGTTCGTGGCCGCACGAAGTCGCCGCGCACGAACTGGACATCGATAACAGAATACAACGGGCGTCAATCGCCAATGCAGCGAATCCTGAGCCCCTCACCGCCCACAGCCCATTCAAGCATAGCGCCGCAGCCACCATTCGAGAGCCAGCAAGCTCCAGTACTGCTGAGGCAGACGCCAGCCGCTCGGAGCATCCTCACGCCACATCTCGTCGGCAACGCGGCGGACAACAACGGGCTCGACCAACGCCTCGCAACGGCAACCAGGTCGGATCAAGTCGCGGGCTATCTCTCGAAGTGGCCCGCGGACCCAGTCGGCAACGGGTGCACCGAAGCCATGCTTGGGCCGGTGCAGAACTTCGTGCGGCAATCGGTCGACCATGGCATCCTTCAGCAGCTGCTTGGGAGTTCCTCCCTGGATCTTCAGTTGCGGTGGAATGGTCAGGCAGAACTCCACCAGACGATGGTCCAGAAACGGCGCCCGGCATTCAAGACTGGCCAGCATGGCGGCCATGTCCACCTTCTTGAGTAGGTCACCCGGGAGGTAGAAATTGAGATAGTGCCCGAAAGCCGCAGACAGCGGGTCCGAATCGGCAAGAGCCAACCACGCGTTTTCGTCATAGTAGCGCCCGACATCGGCAGCATACCCCGGCAACCACCGCGACATTTCGGTGGCCGGGACCAAACTCCGCACGTTTCGCCAGTGTTCGCGGGCCCACGGGCTTCCTCGCCGTGGATATGCTGTCGTGTATCCAGTCGCATCCGCGACCATGCGCGCAAGGCGTGTGGCTATTCGACCACCACGCACTTGAGCTTGGTAGAGATACGTCGTGTAGCCGGCGAAGAGCTCATCGCCTCCATCGCCGGTCAACGCCACCTTGACGTGGGCACGAGCTTCCCGGGCAACCATATACGTCGGTACACAGGACGAGTCAGCGAACGGTTCGTCGAAATAGTCCATAACCAGAGGAAACGACTCGGCGACGTCACCGCGCACGAAAAGTTCGGTGTGATCTGTACCGCAGCGTTCGGCGACCGCCCGGGCGAAGGGACGCTCGTCCATGTCGCCGGCCAATCCCACGGAGAAGGTCCTCAGCGGGGTAGCCGTAGCTTGGGCCGCGAACGACGTGACTGCGCTCGAATCGATGCCGCCGGAAAGAAAGACGCCCACCGGGACATCTGCTACCATACGCATGGCCACCGAGTCCCTCAACAGCTCACTTACCGTCTCGCGCGCAACCTCGGCGCGCAGGCTCCAGTCCACCCGGATCTCGGGCTTCCAGTAGCATTTCTCCTCGACCCGATCGCGCTCGACCTTCAGATAGTGCGACGGTGCCAGCTTGCGGATTCCCCTGAAGATGCACAGAGGCTCCGGAACACACAGCATGTTGAAATAGAGCGCCAGCGCCTGCGAATCCAGTTCACGGGGGACACCCGGCCATTCCAGCAGAGCCTTCAGCTCCGATGCCAGCACGAGGTGTTCCGGCGTCTCCAGATAAAGGATCGGCTTCTCCCCGAGTCGATCACGTCCCGCCAACAGCAGGTCCCGTTCGCGATCATAGATCACCGCTGCGAACATTCCATTGAGATGGCGAAACAGGTCCTCACCGTGATCTTCGTAGAGGTGAGCCAGGACCTCGGTATCCGAAGCCGTGCGAAACGTATGCCCCCGGTTCACCAGCGCGCTGCGCAACTCGCGGTAGTTGTAGATCTCGCCGTTGAGTATGACGGCAACCGATTCGGTCTCGTTGTAAACCGGCTGCGTGCCGGTCTCGAGGTCGATAATCGACAGTCGCGCGTGACCGAGCCATGCCCTCCCGAAGCGGACGAGGGTCTGTTCGTCCGGACCGCGGTGTTTCAGTGTCGCCACCATCGCGGCAGCTGATTGGCCGTCCTGTTCCCCGACATCTGCGTGCTTGCCGTACACCGTGACGATTCCACACAAAGTGCCATACCTCGGGAAATTGACATCCAGACCGGGCGTAGTGACGCCTACCGACGGCAGGGTTCCCGTATCCGAGGCCCCCACCTGGGCAGGAAGCCGCGGCTAGTGTCGCTCAATGTGCCCGGAACTGCCACCGTCGTTGTAAACGATCGCCAACATCGCCGAGAATTGACTTGGATGCGGCCCGGCGACGTCGATATGCTGGTATCGACAGGCCCGAAACCGGCTTGACGGCAACTCCGGAGTTCACCCGTGCGTGCCGTTTCGCCTGCCCAGACTGAAGGGACCGCATTGCCGGCGCACTCCAACCGCGGCCTGACCACATTGCGCGGCTACTTTTCAGTCCTGCGCGGCCAGGAGCCCGTACTGGCTCTGGCCGGCCTCTTGATGCTTGCCTCTACGGCGGTCAGCAGGGCTATCCCGGTCTTCGCCGGGCGAATCGTCGACGCGATCGGCAGCCGGTCTCCCGGTTCGACAGTGGTGTCACCTTACTCTGCTGATCAAGTTGTGCTCGTTCTTGGCGCCCTGTTGCTCGCCCAACTCGCCTCTTCCTTCCTCTTCTCGGTCGTCTCCGCCCGCCTGGCCCTCGAAACCGTCACCCGCCTCCGCCGCCGCCTCTACGCCCACCTGCTGGAACTGCCCGCGCTGTTCTTCTCCGGCCAGAAGGCCGGCGACCTCTCCACGCGGGTGACCGGCGATGTCGGCGCCATCCAGTACGTCCTGACCGGGGGGCCTGGTCAGCCTGGTGCGCGCGGTGCTGACCCTGGCGGGGCGCGCTGGTGCTCATGACCCGCCTGAACGCGCAACTGGCGCTGGTGGTGGTGCTGCTGATCCCGGCCACCATCCTGCTGGTGCGGCTGTTCGGCACGCGCCTGCGCCGGCTCTCGCGGCGGATGTACGACAGCCTGGGCGCCCTCAGCAGCCACGTGCAGGAGACCGTCGGCGGCATCGCGACGGTGAAGGTGCACAACGCGCAGGGCCACGAGAAGGCACGGTTCGAGGGCGATGGTCGAGGGTTACCGCCGCGACGGGGTGCACCGCGCCTGGCTGCAGGCGGCCCTCGAGGCGGGTATCCAGATGGCGCTGTGGGTGTGCCTGGTGGGTGTCGTCGTCTACGGGTTCGTGCTGGCGGCGCGTGGAGGCCACCGGCGGCGAGTTGGTCGCCTTCCTGCTGCTGGCCTTCCGCGTGGCGATGCCGCTGGCCTCGCTGTCGAGCCTCTACGCCGAGGCCCAGGGTGCCGCCGCGGCCGCCGCGCGCCTGGACGACGTGTTTGCCCTGGCTCCCGAGCGCGACCCGGCGGCGCCCGTGCCGGCGCCGCGTCACGAGCCGGAATCGGGATCCGCCTGGCGGCGGTCCACTTCGCTCACCCCGCTCAGGGCGGCGGCGGGCAGGGGCGCGAGGTCCTATGCGGGATCGACCTGGATATCGCGCCGGGACAATGGGTTGGCCTGGTAGGTCCCTCAGGTTCGGGCAAGACGACCTTGGCCGGATTGCTGATGGGCCTGTTCCCACCGACCGCCGGAAGCCTCAGCCTGGATGGACGGCCCTACGCCGACCTGGATCCGGCGGAACTGCGCGCCAGCATGGCCTTCGTTGCTCAGGACCCGGTCCTCTACGACGTGAGCCTGGCCGACAACATCCGCTTTCGGCCTGGCCGACGCCCCGACGCCGACGTGCGGCAGGCGGCCGCGCGGGCGGGTGTCGACGGGTTCGCCGACCGGCTGCCGCAGGGACTGGACACGGTCACCGGCGAGCGCGGCATCCGCCTGAGCGGCGGCCAACGGCAGCGCATCGCCTTGGCCCGGGCGTTCCTCCGCGATCCGGGCCTGCTGGTGCTGGACGAACCCACCAGTGCCCTGGACGCGGGCTCCGAGGAGGAGATTCGCCTGGCCATGAGGGGGCCATGCAGGGCCGGACCGCCGTGGTCATCGCCCATCGCCTGTCCTGGTCCGGGACCTGGACCTGATCGTGGTTCTGGCCGACGGACGTATCGTGGAAACCGGGACCCACGGCCAGCTTCTGGACAAGAACGGGCTCTATGCGTCGCTGCACTTCGCCCAACAAGGCACCGATACGACAAAATAAATTCCACAAATTCAACTTGACGGCCCTGGGCAGGTTGCTAGTATGGATGCAGGGGATAAGTATCGAAACGGGCCGTTCAAAGCCCGCCCAGAGCTGGGCGAGCCCGCGCCGGGCAGGAGGATGCATGAACATGAAGAAGACGTACTGCAAGCCTGAACTCAAGACCAGACGGCTGGAGTTGGGTGTGTTCGGAGACTATTCGAATGGTCGCGGTGGGGAGCACCCCGCCCAAGCCGGCGAATGTCATCGAGGACCTGCGGTTGCGCATGGAATAGGGGACCGGCCCGCCGTGGCGAATCGGCAGCAAGGCCGTGTGATTGGATCGGGCCGCCCAGGGGCGGCCCGTTCGTTTCATGGGCGACCGCTTCTTCGGTGGTCACCTGGGCACACATGGCTGTTGACCGCTTGCCCCGCCGAACGGATCAATGAGCGGCACCGGCACGCAGCCGGGCGTGATCGCTATCCACGGAGAGCTGACGATGTTCCGGATGTCCGAACGGATCCGAAGAAGCCTGACACCGTCTGGCCGCACTGGCGGCAATCCTGGGGCCGTGGCCGGAACGCCGGCCGCCGGCACCATCGACGTGCCGGTCCGCCGCTGGGGCCTGGGCCTGGAGGGCGGCGTCATGAAGCTGTGCAGGAGGGCGCCTGGGATCACGCCGCAGCCGATCAGTTTGGTCGCGTGCGGCTATCGCGCGGACTCAGCCGACACTGGACGGTCGGCGCTGCCTGGCTGTTCGGCCACACGCGCACCGGGGTCGTCGAACGCGGCGCCGCGGCCGGTTGGTCCTTCGCCTCCGAGCCGCCCTATCGCACGCTCATCAGCCAGCCGATGCTCGAACTCGAGCACCGACCGACGCCGGGCGCGCGGGTCAGCCCGTTGCTGACCGCAGGCCTCGGCGTGACGTCGTGGCGCGTCATCAGGACCGGGTCCGAGGACGTCGGCTGGTTTCCCGAAGGCGAGACGATCAGCGGCTACGACCTGGACGGCAACCTGGTCGAGCTGTCCGCCACCCGCCCCACGCGTTCTCGTTCGGACTGGGCCTGGATGTCATGGTAACGCGTTCCCTGCACGTGGGTCTGGGCGCCCGCTACCAGGTGCTCACGGGGCAACGATCGCGACAACGTCGGCATGAGCGACCGCTGGGCGCCGAGCACGTGGACGCCAACACGGCGCTGGCCGGCGCTTGGGTGCGCTCACCTGGTGGCCGGGCCCCTCGGGAACGCACGGCGACAACCGCCCCGGCAACCGCGACCGACGCCCGGAGCCGGACAACGATAGCGACCGCGTGCGCGAGCGCGCCGGCGACCGCGATGGCGACGGCGTCCCTGATGACCGCGACCTGTGCCCGAACCTGGCCGAGGATTTCGACGGCTTCGAGGACGCCGACGGCTGCCCGGACCGGGACAACGACGGCGACAACTATCCCTGATCTGCGCGACCGCTGCCCTGACCAACCGGAAGACATCGATGGCGACGCCGACAGCGACGGCTGCCCGGACGTCGACGACGCCACCGGCGCCAAAGCCGCACCCGTGACGGCGCCTTGGCCACGCCCGCACCGACGTTGGCCGCACCGACGGCGCCGTCGCCGCCGAGCCTGGCTTCGGCCGACTTCGTCCTGGAAGGCGTGGCTCTTCGGCAGCGGCAGCGCCATCCTCGGCGCTGAAGTCCGCCCGCAGCTCGAGGAGGCGCCGCGGCCTGGCTCTCGCCGGCGAACCAGGCCAGGTGGAGATCCGCGGTCACACCGATGCCGCCGGCAACGCGGAGAACAACCGCGCGTTGTCGCTGCGCCGCGCCCAGGCCGTGCGCGACGCCTTCGTGCGGATGGCCTGCCCTGGCGCGCCTGACGGCCGCCGTGGGCGCCGGCCAGGACGAGCCTGTCGCCGACAACGCCACTGCCCGCGGGGCGCGCCAGGAACCGCCGCGTCGAGATCCGCCTGCTGCGCTGAGGGGTACCGCGGCGGCTTGACCTGTTCCTTCGCCAACGGCTCCAGATTGCCGTTGTTGCACTGACAGAGGGGGCTGCGAACATCCCGCGGGGCCGTAGGGCCCGAGGATGTTTGCAGCCCTCTGTCGTTGCGACGGCCGACCGGTCAGGAAACCGATCCCGGCGCGGGCGAGCGCGGGCGCAGCTGATCTCGCTCTGCGCACCGACGAGGTGGGCGCGGATCGTCCTCCCCTTGTCGATGACGAAGCCCGTGGGGATGCTCTTGGCCCCGGAACTGGCCCTGCGCGTCCGGCTCTGCTGATGCGCACGATCCGCATCGTGTACGGGTTCTTCTGCAGGAAGGACTCGATGGTCGGCTGCGCCTCGCTGGGCGGCCACGAACGCGACCTGCTCGCCCAGCCTCTTGTGCAGCTTCTCGATAGTGCGGCATCTCCATCCGGCAGGGACCGCACCAGGTGGCCCACAGGTCCAGGAAGACGACCTTGCCGCGCAGGTCCGCCAGGTTGAACGTCTTGCCGTCCAGGTCCGTCAGCACCGCGTCGGGCGCCTTCTGGCCCACCATCGACTCGGGTTCGCCAACTGCTCGACGTGGCGGCCACGCGAGGTGCTCCCTCGGCGCGTTCCACGCGAAGACGCCGTCGGCCGGGCCGTCACGCCCAGCCCGGAGCCGGGAGCGTCAGCGGTGACGTTCTGCGTCGGGACCGCCGCGCCCCTGATCATCGTCGAGGACGCGACTCACGCAGATCCTGCCTCGGGGTCCAGCCGACATCGGCCGGCGCCAGGCGTGCCGCCGGGATTGGCGGGGATCCGCCGCGAGCGCCGGCAGGCTGAATACGCGGCAGGTGATGTCGCGGGCCGCCGACGTTGAGTTTCGGTGACCGGCGCTCGACCGGCCCCCGCCCCTCGGGCAGCAGCAGCTGGCCAAGGCCGGCATAG
>JADJPK010000001.1 GCA_016713305.1 Betaproteobacteria bacterium | reverse complement strand
AATGACCGACACCTTCCAAAGGAGAGGGGGGCGCCGGTCGAACCCCTGGGCGAAACTTGGCGCCGAGTCGGGGGACGCTCTAGAGGGCAAAAACATTTAGACTCTACTTCAAAGAGTGGAGAGGAACGCCATGGCTTGATTTTCATATAAAAGTGACTCGCCACTCTGCTTGGCTTTCACCAGCAGGATACCTGTCAGCATTACAATGACCGAGTTCCTGGTGGCGGGGAACGCCCTCAGGCCCAATATCCAGCCTGTGCCAGTCCGGCGAAGCTTTCCCGAATAGACCACCGGATTGATGTCGCCGTCCCGTACGATCGTGCCTGTCGCGCCCCGGGAGAGATCCGGGCGGACCCAGTGCGGCGGACCCAACTGATGGTCCCTGCAGCCAGCAGGCCCTGCCATGCCCATCATGAACAGCCCGACCGGTCACCCCATCGTCTCGGGACCGCGCACCTTACTTTCACGACGGACCTTCCTCGTGGTTCCCGAACGCCGGTGCAGTGCGGTAAAGCACCGCGCCATCTTTGGCGCGGCGTTCCCGTCCAGCCGAGGACTTTCCCCGTGCGCCTGGCGGCGCGGGTTACTTGACCGGTGGACCATCGCCTTGGTACTGAATGAACCGCCCGGCCTCGCCGTATAGAAATAGAGGCCGGCCGCTGATTTCACTCCCGCCGCATCCCGGGTCCGCTCCACACGATGGAGCGCTTGCCGGCGCCCGGATGCTCGTCCAGCAGAGTGGACCACCAGTCGACCAGCGCGGTCGTAACACTTCCAACTTGGCCCGATGTTACCACCAGATCGAAAACAACGTCGACGTTGATGGACTGAACGGGTTTGGAACCGGTTCTACGCCAGACACCGGTCGCCGGAATCGCGTGGTCGAACTCCCTTGAGACGGTGGCAGGCGATCCAGCCGCGCTCCTGTTTCCGCCGAAGTCCAGTTAGTCGGACCTTTGTGAGTGCTAACTCCAGGGCTGGCCGCGTGGAATCGACCCAGGCCGATGTGGTTGTTCGGTGGATGAGATTCCGCCACAGCGGCGTGGAAGTACCGTACTCTCGCCGCGGTGGATTCGATGGTATCGGAAATCAGGCTCGGTGGCATCGTCCCAATCGAGGGTCACGCCGGCCTGATAGGCCGCGTGGTGGATACCGGTATTCCCGGGGCAAGATTGTCCACGGAGCAGCCACTGGGCCGGTCTCGAAGTAGATATCGGGTTGCGCGGTCATCGCCCGGATCAGGAACGTACTCCGGCAGTTGCTATGGCTTGTGGAATCGCACAAGGTGGGCGCCACGAATTGGTACCCATCATCACCGAACGCGGGTACGGTGGCCAGGTAGTCCCACCGAGCAGCCGCAGTGCCTGCTGCTCGTCAGCCCATCCGGCGACGGCGAAGTCCCCGACCCCGCGCCCATGAACTCATCCTGCTTGCGAAAGACCGCATAGCCGGTGACGCGGTGCGGGTCTGCCGGCGCTTCGTGGGTCGAGGCCTGCCAGACGACCTCACCTGCCCGCCCTGGTCGTTGCCGACATCTCTGACTCCGGTAATGCGGAACGGATCGTAGATGGCATCCAGCCGCGCCTTCCGTGAACACCATGAGCGGGTCGACGTTGTCGAAGTCGACGACTACCGAGTACGCAATGACATGGTCGCCGAACCGGAAGCTGCAATCGAACGTCTTGGTACTGACGAACCCGGACGGGTACGAGAAACTGATACTCATGGGCGGCACCTCGGGCGCCACGATGACTTCGCTGGGGAGGATGAACGCATCCAGCACCAGATTGGCGCTCAGCCTGTTGCCTGCAAGCTGTCCGGCGCCAGCGGCGTGTAAGCCCAGGTATTCATGAACCCGTAAAGGAAGGCATCGACGGAGTCCCTGCTGTCGCGCACCAGGATACGTGCGTCGCGGAAGTCGGATTCGTCAAGCGCCTCCGTCGTTGCGGTGATGTAGCCCCACCAGTTCGCCGTCAATCCGTCTCCGGCGGTCCTGACGTGCATCCTGGTGGGGAACGATGGCCGAGAACGGCTTGGCATCCGCCTGGTGCGAACCCGCCGAAGCGGTCAGGCAGCAAAGAAGGCCAAGGATGAACCGGCGCTGATTGCGGGATCGCGATGGATTTCTGAGTGAGCGGTCTGTACGGTCTGAGCAGTTCTTGATTCCATGCTTGACCCCTGATGAAACGGCAATGGACTCGTCCGCACCGTCCGCAATGTGGTTGCGGTGTCGCGAGCATAGCATATCACGATGGTTGTGCCGTCAAGATTGTGCCCGGCCCGGCGCGTGCTGCCGCCGGGCATGAGCACCAGCACCGGCACCTTCGCCCCACCCCACGACGCCAACCTCAACCGACGAAATCACATGGCCAAGGATGTCCGTCGCCTGAGCAGATCCACCACAAGCCAGATCGATAGACCGATCAGCTGCCGGAGCCAACTCAACGGATCAGCGTCAGCCATGACGTCGCCAGCCGCCCGCCGGCGTCGATCCGCGCCAGGTAGGTCCCCGACGCGACCGGCGCACCCGTGTCATCCAGGCCGTTCCAAACCTTCTCGTGCTCACCAGCCGCAAGCTCTTCGTCCACGAGCGAGCGCACCAGCCGCCCGCGCAGGTCATGGATGGCCAGGTGCACGAGCGCGGTGTGAGGCAGTTCGAACCGCAGCGTGGTGCGCGGATTGAACGGGTTCGGGACAGCATCGAACAACGTCATGCGGGCACGCGCGGTGCCGTCCAACGGAACGGGGCTGGGCGTAGGTTCGTGCCACAGGGCGACATTCGCGGCAGGCGTGCCGCCGGCGGTGGCGAACGAGCCGCCGACGAAGAGGTCGGCGCTACCGCGCGGGGCCAGGGCGCGTACCGAGCCTTCCAGCCCCGAGCCGATGTCCGACCAGCTGGCCCCATCCCACCGGGCGATGCCGGTGTGGAGATTCCCGTGTGCATCCAGCGCCAACGCGAAGAAGCCGCCGTGCGTTCCCGTGCCGAGCGCCGACCAGGTCGTGCCATCCCACCTGGCGAGGCGGGCAGTCGGAACACCACCGGCCGTCGTGAACCAGCCCCCCGCGTAGAGGTTGCCGTTCGCATCCACGGCCAGTGCCTCCACACCGTCATTCGTGCCCGTTCCGAGCGCCGACCACGCGGAGCCGTCCCACCTGGCGATGCGGGACGCCGGCACGCCGCCGGCGGTCGTGAAGTAGCCCCCGACGTAGACGCCGTTGTCGTCCACAGCCAGGGCGTAGCCGCTGTTGCTTTCGTAGGAGCCGCCCAGGCCCGAGCCGAGCGCGGACCAGTTTGTCCCGTCCCAGCGGGCGACGCCGCGGACCCGTGTGCTGCCGGAGTTCGAGAATTCGCCTGCGGCATAGAGGTGGCCATTCGGATCGAAGGCCAACGCGTACACCCAGCCGTCCAACCCCGGACCCAGTGCGGACCAGGAGGTCCCGTCCCACCTGGCGATGTGGGCCGCGGGCGCGCCGTCGGCCGCCCAGAAGGCGCCGCCGGCATAGACATCGCCGTTCGCGGCCACGGCAAGCGCGAAGACCCGTTCGACCATGCCCGAACCGAGCGCCGACCACTGGAAGCCGTCCCACCTGGCCACCTGGTTGACGGTTGCCCCGCCGGCGAGATGGAACGAACCGCCGGCATAGAGGCGCCCATGCCTGTCCACGGCCAGCGCTTCCACGGCGGAGTCCACCCCGGTGCCAAGCCCGGACCAGCTCGCCTCGTTCACGTCGGCGACAACCGCACCCGCCGCGGCCCCGGAATTCGCCGCGGCTTTGCTCGGCGCCCAGTCGGCGGCTGCACTGGCGCCGCACACCGTGGTGATCGACAGGATGGCGAGGGCCGTGCGGCCGACGGCTGAACTGCACATCGTCTTGGCTGCGATCGTCATCGACCGACCTTCCGGTTGCGCTCCATCCGGCGAGTCCCGCCCCAGAGATCCGTCGGCCCTGCCTCCGCTGCGGTTGCCGTGAGTGAGTATAGCAGGTTCTGAGATTGTGAACTGCTTCGCGACGTTCGTTCAAAAGCGCCTGTCGACACCAGGTCGGCCGTACGCCCATTGCGGACTTGAATCCGTCGGCAAGATCGACTATGCTCGGTAACCGAACAAAGTTCGCACCCAAAGTCCCGTGCAGGCGCCCCCACGGCCAGCACCCCACCGCGCACCCAGAGGCTGGCCATGACCCCCAAGGCGTCCATCCGCTCCCTGCTGCTGTTCCTGGCCGCGATCGCCGCCGGCTCCGCGCTGGCCGAAACCGTGAACGTGGGCCTCGGCAGCTACAGCACCACCCTGCCGCCGGGCGAGGTGGGCCCGCAGAACTCGTCCGGCCAGGACATCCTGCCCAAGGTCTCGTCGGCGTTCTCCCTGCCCGTGCAGACGAACGACTTCTGGAGCAGCCTGATCTACCCGTTCTACAGCGATCCGCACAGCAACGTGCTCTACGCCCATCCGCTAATGGTCAAGGCCGTCGGGACGGGGCTGCGGATCGGCCACACGCCGACTCACGTGTTCGCCGCCAACGACTACCTGTATCCGTGGTCGCAGCAGCTAACGGTAGGTGTCGCCGGACTGGCCGCCGCGCAGACGCGCACGCACGGCTACGGCGACTGGACCGCCACCGCGCGGTGGGCCGACGAAGCGCAGACGATGGAGGCCACCTTCGGCCACGGCCTGCCGTTCGTCTTCTTCCAGGTGACCGGCGGCAACGCCGTCGTCACGCCCGAGGGCGGGTTCACCACCTGGTACAACCAGGACGGGACGCTCGGACTGACGATCCAGGGCCGGCACTACGGCGTCTTCGCGCCGACCGGCTCCACCTGGACGGGCAGCGGCCCGCTGCAGTCCTCGCTGAACGGCCAGGACTACCTGTCGATCGCGCTGCTGCCCGATGCCCAGCCGGCGACCATCGCGCTCTTCCGCAAGCACGCCTACGCCTTCGTGACCGACAGCACCGTCGACTGGCAGTACAACGAGGCGACCGCGCTGCTGCAGACCACCTACACGTACGAGACCGAGCTGATGGAGAGCAACGGGACCAGCGTCGACCAGACGATGACCGCGCTCTACCGCCACCAATGGCTCAACACGACCGCCACGCTGACCGGCTACGCGTACCCGTCCGTCAACGGCCAGATGAAGCTGTACGAGGGCAGCACCTTCACGACCGAGCTGCCGTTCGGCGGCGTGCTGCCGGCGCTGCCGGACCGCGGCGACTACAACCGCGCCGAGTTGCTGGCGCACGTGCAGGCCGTGGCGACCGAGAGCCTGCCCGTGGGCCCCACCTACGAGAACGGCAAGGCTATGGGCCGCTTCGCCCACCTGGTCCACATCGCCGACCAGCTGGGCGCGACGGCCGAGCGCGACCACTTCCTGGCCGAGATCAAGAGCCGGCTCGAGGACTGGTTCACGGTCGGCGGCGCGCAGCAGTACGCGTACCTCGACAGTTGGGACGTCCTGACCGGCTACCCGTCCGGCTACGGCGCGGACAACCAGATCAACGACCATCATTTCCACGCGGCCTACGCCATCCTGAGCGCGGCCACCGTGGCGCAGTACGACAGCGCCTGGGCGGCGCAGGAGAACTGGGGCGGCATGGTCAACCTGCTGATCCGCGACTGCAACAACTGGGACCGGACCGACACGCGGTTTCCGTTCCTGCGGTCCCACGACGCGTACGCCGGGCATTCCTGGGCGGCGGGGCACGGGGACTTCGGCGACGGCAACAACCAGTAGTCCAGCCCGAGTCCATGAACTTCGCCACGGCCGCCATCCTCTGGGGCGAGGCGACCGGGCAGACGGACATCCGCAACCTGGGCGTCTACCTGCACGCCACCGAGAAGACCGCCGTCGAGCAGTACTGGTTCGACGTGGACAATGCGGTCTTCCCGGCAACCTACCCGCATGTGGCCATCGGCATGGTCTGGGGCGGCAAGGGCGTCCACTCGACGTGGTTCGGGGCCAACCCGGAGTTCATCCACGGCATCAACATCCTGCCGGTCAACGGCGGCTCCTGTACCTGGGCCACCACCCCGACTACGTGCTGGCCAACTACGCCGAGATCGTGGCCGAACGCGGCGGGCAGCCGATCATCTGGCAGGACCTCCTGTGGGAGTTCCTGGCGCTGGCGGAACCGAACCTGGCGCTGTCGCACTACTTCGCCGACAGCGACTACGAGCCGTTCGACGGCGAGTCGCGCGCGCACACGCTGCACTGGCTGTTCAACCTCAAGAAGATGGGCCGGGTCGAGACGACGATCCTGGCCGACACCCCCACCTACGCCGTCTTCCGCGATGCGGCCGGCGACCTGACCTACGTGGCCCACAACGCCGGCTCGACCAGCCGGCTGGTCACGTTCACCGACGGCTTCTCCTTCACGGTCGGCCCGCGCCAGACGGCGTCGTTCAGCACCTCGCCCGTCGACCCGGACGCGCCCGTGGTGCTGCTGCTGGCGAACCGGACCACCGGCAAGGCCCCGCTGAACGTGCAGTTCACGGGCAGCCAGAGTTTCGACCCGAACGACCGGCCCCTGACCTTCGCCTGGACGTTCGCCGGCGCCGGCGCCAGCACCGCCGCCGACACGGCCGTCACCTTCACCGACGTCGGCGAGCACTGGGTCCACCTTGCCGTCACCAATTCGCTGGCCCTCACCGCGCGGGACAGCGTCCTGGTGACCGTGCTGCCCAGCGGCACCCCCTACTTCGGCGTGCCGGCACAGATGCCCGGGAGGATCGAGGCGGAGAACTACGACCTGGGCGGCGAGGGCCTGGCCTACCACGACGTGAATGCCAACAACATCGGGCTGGTCTACCGGCCGACCGAGGGCGTCGACCTGGAGGGCGCCGCCGGCGGCGGCTACGACGTGTACTGGATCGTCGCGGGCGAGTGGCTCGAGTACACGTTCTCCGTGGCCGAGGCGGGGTACTACGACGTCATCCCCTACGTGGCGACGGTGCCGGGCTTCGGCAACTTCACGCTGTCCATCGACAACGAGGACGTGAGCGGGAAGCGGCCGGTGCCGTCCACCGGCGGCTTCCAGTTCTGGACGCCGAAGCGCGTCGAGGCCGTGCCGCTGGCCGCCGGCACGCACATCATGCGGTTCGACTTCGACTCCGACACGGACAAGACAGGCTGGCTGTTCAGCCTGAACTACATCGACGTGGAGCGGGTGTACCCGTCGAGTGTCGACGAGGGCGCCGTGCCCGGCGCCCTCATCGCGGCCCGGAGCTACCCCAACCCGTTCAACCCGCAGACCACGGTCGAATACGTGATGCCGGCCGAGGGGCCCGTGCGTCTGGGAGTCTTCGATGCGCGCGGCAGGCAGGTGCGCGTTCTTGCCGAGGGGCGGAAAGATGCCGGCACGCACCGCGTCGTCTGGGATGGCAGGGACGACGACGGGCAACTGCTGGCCAGCGGCGTGTACTTCCTGCGCGTCGAGGCGGCAGGGGCTGCCCGGGTCGGGAAGCTGGTGCTCCTGAAGTAGGGCGGCCCGGCGAAAAAGATCTCCCCCTCCAACCGGAGGGGGAGATTCCCGAGTGCGACAAGATCCTGACGCCGGCTGCAGCCGGACGTGCGCTACTGGCATTCGGCGCCCATATGAAGGGCGACAATGGCGATATCGGACAGGTTCAAGACGCCGTCCCGGTGCAGATCGCTGCGCATGTGGAACGGCCCGGCGTAGTCACCGGCGAAGAGGGCGATGTCGGCCAGATTGACCACGCGATCGCCGTTGATGTCCGGGCTGTTGACCTGCAGCTGCAACAACGGCCAGATGTCATGCGCCGGCGTCTCGGCCGGATTGTCGTTCACCTTGAAGACGACCGGTCCCTCGCTCCACCCGCCGGCCGCCAGGGGCAAGGCCACACCGGTTCGGCCAAGCGCATCCGTGTGGGTATCCATCACGAACGTCCGACCCGGGTAGGGCCCGCAGCGGTTGATCGTCCCGGACCCGGCAGGAAACTCGATCCAGGTATCCATCCGGTGGAAGTTCCCCACGGGATTCCAGGAGCTGTCGACGAGAATCGCGGAAATCGTGGCGTCGATCGGCTCGCCCGTCGGCGTGCGTGCCTCAGCCAGCGGATTCCCCGCGCCGCCGGGAACGACGAGGACACAGGCCGTCTGGGCCGGGCCAACCAACTCGCCCACCCAGGTGGCGTCGATCTGCTGCGCGGTGGCGATCGCCGGCAGCAGGATCAGCAGCGATACGCTTCGTGACAACATGGAGTCTCCCTTCGCGCCGAGCATCGGAATCGAAACAAAGCCCTGGTGTCGGAGCCTCATGACTTTACGGTCCAAGCGACGGCAATGTCAAACCGCACCGTCACTCCCATGCGATGAGCCGGCATTGCGTCCGGTGCTGCGACCAGCCCTTTCGGAGCGCCGCGCGCCGATGCCCCACAGCCACCTGCTCACGTTTTTCTTCCGTGAGTCCGTTGCAGCTTGCGACGCAGAGAAATTCCGATAGGCATTTACTGCGGTGGGAAATTAGTGACGCATTCTGCAACTGGTTGCAGCCATGGCGACCACCGCACCGGAATGGTCACCCGCGGCATGGGTTCGGCCATCAGCCGCGATCGGCCCACAGGGCCCATTGCGAGCGCATCGGCCAGTCTGGTACGATCCGCACAGGTGGGAGGCTGCTTGCAGCCCCTGAAAGGCGGTCCGCTACCCGTCTGGGAATTCGTCGGGGCCGCCCATTCATGGATTCAACAAGGAGGATCGGAACATGAAGACGCTGGCTATCGCCGCTCTGCTGCTGTTGCCGGTCATGGGCTTCGCCGTCCCGGCTCCGGTCGACGACCGCCCGGTCGTCACGATTGAGGAGTACAGCCCGGCTTCGTCCAGCTTCGCCTGCATTCTGGGCAATCCACACATTCCGCCTGGCTGGGGCGTCCTGGTCAGCAGCTCGGCCAGCCGTTCTTACGCGGTGCTGATCGATCCGGCCGACTGCCCGACCTGCGATCTTGGCTTCACTTTCTCGCGCGTGAGAATGCTGCTGCACTTGGAACCCGGGGCAACGCTGCGGGTGTCGGCCGCGATCGCTGACGTCATCGACGACGGGGGCGGTTGCTACAGGCCAGGCTTGCAGCAGGCTACAAGCGGCTGGACCGAAGTGTCTGGTATCACAGCGATCGGCAGCTACGCCATCAGCGCGAATTGGGCAGCCCCCTGCATCGAAACGGGCCGCCCCTACTTCTTGATCTTCACTACCTCCAACATCGGCACCGGCTTTGTTGGCCCGGTCCTGGACGGCAACGGCATTCTGAACTGCCATTCGTATTTCGCCTTCTTCGGGGGTGTGTGGACCGACATGGGGACCTTCGGGCTGCAGGGCGACCCGTACATCTTCGCGGAAACGGACTGCTGCGAGGCACCGGTCGGTCTTGAGAACGCCAGCTGGGGGTCTGCGAAATCGTTGTTCCGGTAATCCGGGGCGTGCCGCCATCCTGTGTGAAGAGTGCCCGGGTCATGCCGGGCACCTTTTCGGTGCGCCGATCATAGACCGTTCACTCTCCGAACGCCGTCTTGTCGCACCCAACTACGCCACCGGCCTTGTCAGAGTCACCGGTACTGTCAAGTCCCGTCGCTGCCCACGGTATGCCTGATGGCGCCCACGTGCCCTGCGACCTCATCGACTCGTCTGCAAAGGAAATCTCTCCTACCATCCGAAAGGGGAGATCTTCAATTGGCGGCCCCTGGTTTCCAGTGTACGAGCCACCAACGGAGAGGCCGCCAGGGCCCGCTGACGCGGGCCGTTATTCCGCTCGAGGCTGGAACCGAAAGAGCCGCAGGAAACCCCACCGGGACCAGTGTGCGTGTTCTGGGGCACGGAGCCGGGAACGCGCCGCACCGCCCGACCGGGGCGCCAAGGTCCCCCCTCGGCGGCCTCGGTGGCCGTCGCGAAGTGGCGGGCGGCAGCTGCGAACGGTGCGCGCTCTTGCCCGTTCGATCCAACGGAAAGGACACGCCGGGACGTCACCGCTGTCCTGCAAAACAGCGGGAAAGGGCGGGCAACAGCGCGGTCTCCAGGCGCTCCCGCAGTCGGTCCTCGTGGCCGCCGGGAAACACGACCAACTGGTTGGTCACTCCGGCCTTCGTCAGAAGCTCGGAGACGTAGCGGCAGCCCGCGGGGATCCAGGCGTGCGCGTCGTTCTCGCCAACATCGATGGTAATGGCCGACAGCCTCCGCAGGTTGTCCAGATTCTGCGGGATCTTCTCGTCCCACCCGCCGAATCCTCGCTCGAATCTGTCCCAAGCGACCGGGTCCTTCACGAAGTTGTCTCCCTGCCGGCGGTAGGGGTAGTCCAGGCCGGAACCGCTCCCCGCAGAGTCCGTTGCGAAGGCCGCCATGTACGCCACCGCGAATAGAGGGAGGGTGTCGTAGATCTGGTTCCAGTAGCTCGCCTGGGTCAGGAGCGTGACCTTGCTCATGCAACTGTCCATGGCGTCGGCGCGGTCCAGGAGATCGCGGACACGTTGACGGACGGCGTCGTCCGCGAAGCTGGGATGGGTCTCCAGACCACCGGGAGCGGCCAGACCCGGGGATAGCGCGTAGACGGCCGCGAAGGTGTCGGGATGGCGCATGGCCAGGTTCAGGGCGCCGAATCCGCCCATGGAATGGCCGGCAATGGCCCGCGCCCGCGGAACCGCGACAGTACGGAAGGCGGCGTCGACGTAGCCGACAAGGTCGCGGGCGATGAAATCCTCCCAGTTGCCGTTGACCGGGGAGTTGACGTAGAAGGACCCACCGAATGGCGTCAACCCGTTGGGGATGATCACGATCATCTCCCCGATCTCCCCCTGACCGATCAGCCTGTCCATGGCCTCCTGCAGCAGGAAGCCCTGATAGTAGGGCACGAAGCTGTAGAGGAAGATCTGGTCCGCGAAGCCGGTGAGGTAGTAGACCACCGGATAGCGCTTCTCAGCATCAGCCGCGTACGATGGCGGAAGGTAGACGACCGCACGCTCGGTCGGCGGCATCCCCAGCGAGCTCCCGGCCAGCGAAGGCGCCGGCACGTCGATGACCACCACGGTGCCCGCATACGCATCGGGCGCGGCTGCAACGCTGTCGCTCCGGGCGGATGCGGACGTGACCGCCAACAGGAATATGGGAACCATCATCGGCGCTCGACGCTGGCTCATCGTCCTCTCCCTACTTCCGCACGCGGCTTCACAATGCCTCCCCACAAACTCCGTTGGCCTTGCGCCCGTTGCGGTTACGGTGAGCCGAACATACCAGAACCGCACGCACGCAACAACGTTCCGCCAAGGCCGGATGCCGAGCCACCGCCAGGCGGACGCATGAGCCAGTGGCGTTCATCAGCGCCAGGCTGCCTTCAAGCTCCCCCACTTCTGCGGGATCGTGCCGACCGCCGGCTCGCAGCAGGTAACATCGGCCCACATGATGATGTTGCCGGGCGCCACGAATTCAAACCACCACAGGTAGCCCATGTTCGGAGTCGCCCTGTGGTCGGGGCAGTGCCCGGGCACCTCGTCAACCGCCGGGAAGACCCGACTCCCCCACAACTCGGAGGAAAAGGTCCAGGGGACCACGTTCATGACGTGTGAATAGTCGGCCGACACACAGCCGCCGTCAGGCAGATCGCTGAATACAAGCTCGTAGAAGCCCGCGAGATTGACATCCGAAGTCCATGAGCTGGACGACGTGCCGCAGTACCAGCCGGTGGCATAGCGCGGACCATAGGCGCCCGAAGGTGGCGACTGACACGTCGTTCCCGGCGGGATGAGGTCCAGGCTCCAGCCGTCGGTCAGAGTCATCATAGGGTCCGCCGTCCAGGGTGCGGCATCCGTCTTGGCGAGCACGAGGTGGTACGACAACACCCGAAAGCCCTCGGTGCAGTCCGGCACCTCGACGGTCGGGTCGAACGTGTGCCCCAAGAGGTAGAAACTGTTGTCGATGTCGGTCGCCCACGCGACCGGATTGGCGAAATGGCCGACGAAGTGTCCGGCGGGAGGCACCAGGTTCGGCGACGATTCCGGAGAGCCCAGCCACCGGACGGTCAACGTGCCGCCCACTGCCATGCGTGAACTACCTAGCAGTGCGGCCACAACGATAGAACAGCCCAGACAACAGATTCTCGACACTCGAAGGAATCGCATGGAGCTCCCCCTTCGTCTGCTTCGGCGCTACCGTGCGGGCAGCTATGACCAGCCGGAAAGTGGCCGGTTCCGGCGCCCGCGCGCCGAACACCCATACGGATCCTACAGCATCGTGATGAGGGTATGGGAAGATTGCGAACACGAAGATTGACCGGCCTCCGGATCCAGCCAACACCGATCGCGCCAAGAACGGGTGCAACCCGTCGCGCGATGGTGCCTCGCTCCCTTTGCCGCGAAGCCGGGGACGACTATGGGGCGAAAGCTGACAATGCCCAACGCCAGAAACGGCAGCCCGGCGCCGACCTAGACCATACCGCCTCCACCAGGGAGGCCGGCCGCCAAACCTCGCTGGGCTTGGCGGCCGGATCGAAGAAGTCGGAAAAGGACGCGGACCATTGCAACAGCACGATCGTCTCATTCTCAGGGAACCCCCCTGCCTTGAGGCAGCAGAAGTAGATGCCGGAGGCCAACTGGCGGCCGGCATCGTCGCCGCCGTTCCAGATGACCTCATGACGGCCAGCATCGTAGTGTCGCACCCGAGGATCCCGTCGGCCTTGCGCCCATGGCCGACCGTGACCGTCGGGTCGTCAACCTGCCGACCCCGGTGCCCGCTGCCGACCGGCAGCCCGCTCGTTCGAACGATGCGCCTGTTGGGGCATTGACGGATCTCAAGAATGTGCTACAAATACATAGTAAGTCGACGATACGTCGACATACATGCCATTCACAGCACAGGCAAGGCCATCCCAGGGACATCGAATCGCGGAGCAGGCCCCATGTCCAACGAACCCCTCGCGCTCCGGATTCCCTACGAGGAATTCGACTACCAGATCCTGTTGACCGCCCTGAGCGACTACCGGAGCCCCCGCGATCGCATCACAAGGCTCTTGAGTCAAGGCACGATCATCCGCGTCAAGAAGGGCCTGTACGTTTTCGGCGAAGCCTATCGGCGCGCTCCGGTCCACGTGGAGATCCTGGCCAATCTGATCTACGGCCCATCCTACGTTTCCCTCGAGTATGCCCTTCAGCATCACGGTCTCATTCCCGAACGCGTCGAGGCGGTGACGTCCGTTACCGTCAACAGGACGCGGGAATTCTCCACCCCTATCGGCCGCTTCACCTATCGCGCGGTGCCGTTGGCGGCGTTCAGGGCCGGCGTGGAAAGGGTCGAGGTCGAACGGGGACGGGCGTATCTGCTGGCGGTGCCCGAAAAGGCCCTGGCCGACAAGCTGCATGCCGACAAGGTGGCCTTGCGCACGCAGGGCGACATCCGGGCCTACCTGGATGAGAACCTGAGGATCGACCCGGCGGGCATCCGCTCCCTGCGGGCGGATCTGCTCAGGGACTACGCCGGACGCTACCGCTCCAGGAGGATCCGCCTTCTGGCGTCGGTGGTCGAGCGCCTGCAGGATCATGGAGGAGGTCGAGCCCATGCATGAAGCAGTAGCCGCCATGATGGCCCGATACAACTGCCGGACTGCCATCGATTACACCAATGCGTTGCGCGAAATCATGCAGGAGATCGTCCTGCTCGGCCTGTGGCGGAGCAAGTTCTTCGAGGCCGCCGCCTTCTATGGTGGAACATCGTTGCGGGTCCTGCATGGCCTGGACCGCTATTCCGAGGACATGGACTTCTCCCTGCTGGCCGCGACGCCGGATTTCGATCTGGGTGCGTACGGCCGTGCGCTGGAGAGGGAGTTGCAGGCATTCGGCTTCACGGTCAGCGTCCAGAGAAAGGAAAAGGCGCGCCCCAGCGCGGTGCAGTCGGCTTTCCTGAAGGCCGACACCTATCGGGAGGTGCTGGTTGTCGCCACGGATGAGGAGATCGTCAAGGCCATTCCCAGAGGCCGTCTCCTGAAGATCCGACTCGAAGTCGACACCGATCCGCCCGGTGGCTTCGCGACGGAATCGCGCTTCCTGTTGCAGCCCATTCCATTTTCCGTGCGCACCTTCACGCCGCCGTGCCTGTTTGCCGGCAAGATGCACGCCGTGCTGTGCCGCCAGTGGCGATCCCGGGTCAAGGGGCGTGACTGGTACGATTTCGTCTGGTTCGTTGCCAGGGGAATCCCATTGGATCTTGCGCACCTGGCGACCCGTATGCGCCAGAGCGGACACCTTGCCAGCGACAGCGTGCTGTCCGAGGATCTCTTCCGCGAGCGGCTGCTGCAGAGAACGCACGCCCTCAAGGTTGCGTCCGCCCGGCAGGACGTCGCGCCATTCGTCAAGGATGCCGATGCCACCGCGGTGTGGTCGCAGGAGTTCTTCTGTGAAGTCGGCTCGCGTGTCCGCGTGGTCGGCGTTGATCGGACCCCTGGGGAATAGGGTGTGGTGGTGCGGCTCGGGAGTTGACGGCAGTTGATTGTCGGGGTCGGTTCGCTGCCCTGAAGATGCGGGCGGCGGCGGCGGCGGACGCACTTCCCGGCGTGAAAGCAGTGCACCTTCCCCGCCGGCGGGCGAAGAACGTGCTCTTTCAGGACTGGTGCACGTACGCGGTGTCGTGCCGCGTCCGCAGTTCCTCTGCGGTTCGTGCACTGTCACATCCGGTGGCCCCTCTACAGTGCACGAACCACAGCCAGAGAGCCCCCCAAGGCCCGTTGACGCGGGCCGTTCTTCTGCTTGGCGCGGGATCCGTCCGTGCCGCAGAAAGCCGCCCAAGGGCCAGTGTGCGCATTTTGGCACGCGGAAGCGGACTGGAGCCCCTGTTGCCCGAAGGAATTGCTGGGAGACACACCGGTTCCGGCTGCCAATATGAATCGACGGTTGGCCGTACCGAATGGTGAGATCCCTTGGCCGATGGAATAATTGGGAAGCACAACGGGGCGGCTCGGACGTAACCTATTGCCCAGCAGCGCATTGGAGAATTGATCTTGATTTACTCAGTTTGTTGAGTATAATATCTCACCATGGAGAGCAAATCGAAAGACACTCCTTTCCGCCGCCAGCGCGCCGACGATCTTGCAGGTCGTCTGCGCGAGCCCCGGCACTTCATCCAGGTCGTCACCGGCGCCCGCCAGGTGGGCAAGATAACGATGGTGGGCCAGGTCCTCGACACACTCGGACGACCCGGCATTTACGCCTCGGCAGACGAACCGACATTGCGCAACGCTGCCTGGCTGCATGCGCAGTGGGATGAGGCGCGCCGGCTCGCGCGCAGCAACGAGCCGGACGGCGCGGTCCTGATCGTCGATGAAATCCAGAAGGTGGACGGCTGGGCCGAAGTCACCAAACGCCTGTGGGACGAGGATACGCGAACTGCGACGCGCCTGCAGGTGGTGCTTCTGGGTTCGGCGCCACTGCTGGTCCAGCGCGGGCTGACCGAGAGCCTCGCCGGTCGCTTCGAGACACTGCAGGTCCAGCATTGGTCTTATGGCGAAATGCGCGCGGCATTCGGATTGACGCTGGATGAATTCCTCTATTTCGGCGCCTATCCCGGCGCCATGTCACTGCGCCACGACCCGGCGCGCTGGCGCCTGTATGTACTCGAGGCATTGATCGAGACGACGATTTCCCGCGACGTCCTATTGCTCACGCGCGTCGACAAGCCGGCGTTGCTGCGACGACTGTTCGATCTCAGCTGCCGGTACTCGGGACAGATCCTGTCCTACAACAAGATGATCGGACAGCTGCAGGATGCCGGCAACACCACGACCCTGGCCCATTACCTGGACCTGCTGGCAGGCGTCGGCATGGTGCGCGGGCTGGAGAAGTTCGCCGGGGAAGCCGTGCGCCGACGCGGCTCGAGTCCCAAGCTGCAGGTGATGAACACGGCGCTGATGACGGCGACCTCGGGCCTGACGCCCGAGGCGGCGCTGGCCGACCGCGAGTTCCGCGGTCGCCTGGTCGAATCGGCGGTCGGCGCCCACCTGGCCAATGCCGCCGCCGCCGGCGAGTGTGAGCTCTTCTACTGGCGGGAGAGCTCCCGCGAAGTGGACTTCATCGTGCGCAGCAACCGCGAAATCACGGCCATCGAGGTCAAGAGCGGGCGCGCGCCCGCCGGCCCACCGGGTCTGCTGGCCTTCGAGCAGTTGTTCCGGCCCCGACGCACGCTGGTGGTCGGCGATGCGCAGCTGCCCGTGGAGGAGTTCCTGACGCAGCCGGTGGCGCGCTGGCTTGAATGCTGATCCACCAACGCAAGAACATCCCAAACGCAAGAAAGCACCTTCCCCGCCTTTCGGTGGAAAAGGTGCTCATTCAGAACCGGTGTACGTTCGCGGTGCGGTACCGCCTCGCGCAGTTCCCTGCGGTTCGTACACTGTCACATTTGGTAGCCCCTGGGTTACAGTGTACGAACCACCACCGGAGGGCCCCCCAAGGCCCGCGGACGCGGGCCGTTTTTCTGCTCGGGGCAGGGTCCGGCAACGCCCCTAATCGCCCCACAGGTGCCAGCGTACGCGTTCTGGGCCGCCCCGCCGAGTTAGAGGGGGGTCACCCTATCTCCCCGCCTGCCGACCGCCGTGGCGTCCCGGCCGTGGCAGTCGGGTAGGCCCATCTTCCTGACGACCGGCTCCCGCGATCCCGCCTCCCCGGCCACTCCACACTCATCACCGCCAAATCCGTCCCGTGCACCCTTCACCGGTCCGCCCGATTCCTTGCCGGATCGAATTATTGGGAGGTACAGGCGTCAACCGACGTGCCTACCCTGGATGCCCCGGTAACACCATTCCGTACTACCACGGCCCTTGTCCATTTACACTACCTCCCTGGCGTTGTACTGTCACATACAGGTAGGGAGCATCGGAGCGTCCGCAAAGAGTCCTGCCACACGGACTGCCTTGAGCCCCCTCAATATCCAGAGCGGCCACCCAGGTAACAATGATCGACTTCACCGAGTTGCCCGCAGACGGAGTCAAATTTGAGCAGCTCATACGAGAGTTGCTGGTTCGTTCCGCCTTCGACGTCCACTGGACTGGCGTCGGCCCCGATGGCGGCCGGGACCTAATTGCCGTTGAAAACGTCGCGGGCTTACTTGCGCCCTTCCAACGCAAATGGCTGGTCAGCTGTAAGCACTTCGCGAACGCAAACAGATCTGTTGGAGTAGACGACGTTCGAGACATGAGCGACACTTGCGCGGCAGTCGGCGCAAGCGGCTTTTTGCTTGCCTGCTCTACACAACCATCATCTGCACTCGTTCGACGATTTGAAGAAATCGAAGCTCAACGCAGACTTGTCGTCCGCTATTGGGATGGCGTCGAAATAGAAAATCGACTTTCCGCACCGCAAACTCTTCCGCTCATTTATCTGTTCTTCCCAGCCAGCGCCGCAGCAGTGCCTTGGCATATCTATGCCACGCTATCACCTTCATTCTGGGCAGCCAATTACAAGGACTACCTCGTGTACTTGGCGTCACGGACTGCCCACTCTTTTCCATCACTGGTTGAAGTAGAAGAGATTGTCGCACGACTAGAGAGCATCAAATTGCCGGAAGGCAGTGATTGGGCGCGCCATCACCTCCGCCCGAGAGCCGTTCATTTTGACGATAAGCACGAGCAGTTTACTGTATTCGCCGACTACCTGTTTCCTGAAGGACAGATGGCAGATGTTGTGGGCCCGCAAGCATTGAATGAAATACTGCGTGACGGAATGGGCCTTCATGGCGATGAAGATAGCATGTGGTACATTACATTCTGGGACATCCGATATGTACCCTGCACGCAGATCAGCGAGCATTTTCATCTTGACCACAAAAACTACTACGAGCCGTTCATGCGCCAGTATCAACTTGGTGCGGCGCGCAACCGCTTGTTGAGCGATATGATCTAGTTGTTGTTACCGCCGCACTGATATCGGTCCTTCACGTCCGAGCCATGCAGCGCCCTCAGGCTTTGTTTTGCAGGTTTGCGCCGTGCCAACGCGTAAGCTTCCCCGTCAAGTGGACAGTTCGAAGTTAGAGTTTTCGGCTTCCCATCTCTCCCTGAAGACCGACGGCGGTACCTTGCCAAGGCTGTCGTGCGGTCGCTCCTCGTTGTAGTCGAGCATCCAGTTCCAGGCCAGATCCCGCACCTGGTCAAGGTCGTCGAACAGGTATGCGCTGAGCAGTTCGTCACGGAACGTCTTGTGGAACCTTTCGATGTATGCGTTCTGGTTCGGCTTCCCGGGCTGGATGTACAGGATCTCAACGCCGTTCTGCTCGCACCAGTTCACAAACGGCTGACTCAGCAGTTCTGGCCCGTTGTCGCATCGGATGGCATCCGGCACGCCGCGCCAGCTTTTGATTTCGTCCAGGGTCCGCACGACTCTGTCGCCTGGAAGCGATGTGTCGATCTCGATCCCCAAGCACTCGCGCACACCTTCGTCCAGCACATTCATCGTTCGGAAGCAGCGCCCGCAGTACAACGTGTCGTGCATGAAGTCGAGTGCCCAGATTCGGCTCGGCTCTGCTGGAACAACCAAGGGCTGACGCGGCCGGTCGCCCAGCCGCTTCTTCGTCCGCCGTCGGTGATTCAAGCCCAACTCACAGTACACACGGTAGATCCGCTTGTGATTCCAGGGCCGACCATCCAGCCGCAGGCGGTCCCGGTACTTCCAGAAGCCGCGGCGCGGGTGCCTCTCTGCCAGGTCCTGCAACGCATCAATGACCTCGGCGTCGCGCACCAATCGATCCTGCGGCGCCTTGTACCAGGCCGAACGCGACAGCCCGATCGCGGCGCAGGCACGGCTCACGGAAAATTTCTGCTCGGCCACCAGATACCTCACGGCTTCTCTTTGCTCCGGTGGCCTCAGAGTTTTTTTGAGATCAAGTTCTTCAGGCCATCGTTCTCCAGGCTCAGATCGGCGTACATCCGCTTGAGCTTGGCGTTCTCGGCCTCGAGCTCCTTGACTCGCCTCAGATCAGAAGCATCCATGCCCCCGTACTTGGATTTCCAGCGATGGAAGGTCGCGGGGCTAATCCCGTGCTTCCGGCAGATGTCCTGGACCTTTAGCCCAGCATCGGCCTCACCCAAAATCCCGATGATCTGGGTCTCAGTGAAATCGGACTTTTTCATCAGAACCTCCTGGTTGATTATGCCAGAAAGCTCTACTTCTCAACTGTCTGAATTTTGGGGAAGCTTACGCCAACACGACGGCCTCGCGGCGGCGGTCGGGTAAGCGACTTACCGGCCCCCGACTGTCCTGCCGCTATGCCGACGCCGTAACCACTCCACACTCATCTTCCGCCACATCCCTCCAAGACGCACACCCCCCGCAGGTCGAGGCATTCCTTTGCTGGCTTGGCTTGTTGGGAGGCACAGATGCGATCGTTTGCCGAACGGAATCAATGGCTGTCATTGCACATGACGACCGTGTACCCCCATTGCGCGTTCTCGTATCTCCATATTTCGTCATCATAAAAAGTCTGCCCATATTTCCGCGCCAGCTTGAAGTACTTATCTGCCATGTCACGGTTTCTACCCTTTATGCCCAATAGGAACAAACCACGATATGCTCTTGCACATCTGTGATCTAGCTCCACAGCTTTGAGATAGTCAGCAGCAGCGGCCTGCCACGAGTCTTCGCCATAACTACATGCGAAAATGTCCGCTCTCCGAAGGTAAGCATCCACGAGATTGGGATTCATTTCCATTGCGCGTGTGAACTGTTCCCGTGCGGCGTCCCGCCGTCCCTGCAAATCCAGCGTTTGCCCCAAGCAGCGAATTGTCTTAGCGGAATCTGGGTCGAGTTCTGACGCGCGCCGGAGATCGGCTTCAGATTTTTCTAACTCGCCGAGAGCGCGCCACTGGTCGCCTCGGAGATGATATGCATGTGAGTTCATCGGATCGAGACTCAAAGCGCGCGAATAGGACGTAATTGCCTGTCGCGCAGAATATCCGGCCTGACTGTTGCCGAGCATTAGATAGCTTCCAGAGTCGCCGTTCCGCCCAACGCGCAGATGCTGAAGACAGAATGCCTCGATCCTATATCGAAGTTCTCTTGTCCGTCTTCTGGTGCGATAATACGCGAGGGTGATTCGCATTCCCGGCAACGACATCCGCCCGTACTTGTCTTGACGGAAGACCATTACCGCGGCAACGGCCAACGCAATCAGGACGCAACCGAAAAACCAATAACCTTCGACGCGCCATGAGAGAAATTTCCAGGACATTATTCACGTGCCTTCCAAGAACTCCGCCGGCTTTGCGCCCGCTGCGGATACCGTAAGCCGAGCATAGCATACCCGGCCGCTCGCAACAATCTTCCTCGTACCCGAGCGGCACTCCATTCACATGCCTCGTGGGGCCCCCGTGCGCGCTGTGGGGCGGGGCGTTGGGCGGGAGCTGGACCGCCTTGTCCGTGCGCCAATGGTCCCACTGAACGGCACCGCCGCGGTGGCCGGGTAGGCCGTTTCGCCCCGGCGGCCAGTCGGCCGCATTCGGCCAAACCGTCCGACGTTCATCCTTCCGCCACACCCGTCCCGGGCGCGCCCTTTGCTGATCCACCCGCCCGTTGCCGGATGGAGCTATTGAGAGGGACACTCATCGTGTGGTATAGAATCGGCACGCGAGAACGCCCCCACCGGACAATGGGAGAAATGTCATCCTGGATTCACAACCACTGCCGCGTGGCCCAGGATGCCGCTCAACGGACCGGCGCGCCATGATGCGCGAGAGAGCGATCGGCTGGCGGCCTATCCACCGCGTCCCCAAACCCCATCCCACGAGGTTCACCCATTGGCCCCAATTACCATTGCGGATCTCCGGCAGCGTATCAAGAACGAGCTTTCTGTTGTGGACACCGCTAACGACACGGCCATCATGGCGGCCATTCATGATGTATTCAAATATGCGGTTGAACACTTCAACGATCTTGATGTGGACGCACAGGTGTTTGTTGAGACCCGACTGGAAGTCATGGCAGCGGAAGCAAAGGCGGCAATCGAAGCACTGCCGGAATCACCAGAAAAGCGAAAGTTGCTCCGCTCGTACGCGGCTGCCAACGGTGACCAAGTCAACCCGCAGTTGCACCTCGCAGCGCTCGCCGCGCTTCCTCAATCGCCACCCGAGGCAATATCAGCCGCGGAACAGTTCATTGTAGACGCACTGCAGCAAGCTGCCAACATCATCCACGATGCATCTTCTACGACGAGAAGTGGATACCAGGATGCCGCGTTGATTGCGGCATACACAAGTGTCGTCGACGATCTCCTTGCAGCGACCCATTTGATCCGACACAAATACTGCAATCAAGCTTCGAATATCTTGCGCACCGCCCATGAGACTTTGGAAAAGGCCGAGGTCTTTTTACTAGATCCGTCGCTGGCAGAGCTTTGGGCCACCGGCACGGAGCAGCAATGCTGGAAGGAGCTGCGACCAGCCATGGTCAGGAAGCGTCTGGGCCGCGACAAACACGACCCGATGTATGCCCACTTGTCTGCGGTTGGCACTCACGCATCCTTTCTGAGTTTTCAATTGAGGTCCGGCCGCGTTGCCGATGCTGACGCTAGTCCGGTCCCCAAGTTGATAATCTTCATGGGAGGCACAAGGGTACAATTCGTCGTCTACATGACTGCGTTGTGGGCCATGTACATGGCCATGTCACTGGTGCTTGGTCTTTCCTCGGCATTCGCACAGGACATCAATGAAGATGATGCCTCTGCCGCAATCGATGATTTGGCGAGTCAATTCACACAGGTGCTTTCAGACCACATGCTGCCGCAATGCCGAGAACTCGGAGCAGACACGAGCGTGTTCGAGGAATTTCTCCGGACCGGATTCGCTGGCGCATGGCCCGGGCGCCGACACGGCGACACGTGACCTTGGAGTCTGGAATATCTGCGCACCACCGTACCGCCTTGCCGATCGGGTAGGGGCTTCCCAGGGTGGCCGCCAAGGGGCGAGGCGGACTGTGGGGAAGCAGAATCGCGCCGGTTTCCATTGGACATCCCCGCCAATTCGAGCTACGGTAAACAGTGCAAACTATTCCACTGGTGCATTTTAGACCGTTCTGACCAAGGACCGCACACATGAATCAGCGCCGCTCGACACAGACGCTTGCCGCGTATTCGACCCGCCACGGCAAGATGTACCAAGGCGAATGCGAACAAGTGCTCCAATCCAGTCCCTTCTCCCGTAACAAGGGGAAGGTACAGCTGCTATTCACTTCGCCGCCGTTTGCGCTAACGCGCAAGAAGAAGTACGGCAATCAGCAAGGTCAAGCCTATGTGGACTGGCTAGCTGCGTTCGCACCGCTATTCCGCGACTACTTGACTGACAACGGATCTATCGTGATTGAAATCGGCAATGCTTGGGAGCCTGATCAGCCAACCATGTCCACGCTTG
Organism: Betaproteobacteria bacterium; assembly: GCA_016713305.1. NCBI lineage: Bacteria > Pseudomonadati > Pseudomonadota > Betaproteobacteria > Betaproteobacteria bacterium. The sequence continues at coordinate 38,593 of JADJPK010000001.1, read as the reverse complement.
CCATCGAAGCACTGCTGGAGTTCAAGCGCCGCGCCGAGTTGCATCTATGCCAGGAGTTCATCTGTTTTAACCCAGCCCGACTACCGTCGCCCGCGCAATGGGTCAATGTTAAGCGTTGCCGCGTAAAGGACGCATTTACGCGGGTCTGGTGGCTTGCCGCTACACCATATCCGAAGGCCGACAATCGGCGCGTACTTACAGAATACAGCCCCAGCATGCGTCAGCTTCTGTCGCGTGGCACCTACAATCCAGGGCTGCGACCTTCGGAACATTCAATCGGGCACACTTCATTTCTTGCGGACCATGGCGGTGCGATCCCCCCCAATGTCCTCGCCCCTGCATTCGCAGAGACAACGCGCGAACTATTTGACTCTCTGGTTGGCGAAAAGAACAGCTTACTCCCCATTGCGAACACGCGCGCCAGCGACCCATACCGCGAATACTGCCGCACTTCGGGCCTACCAGTTCATCCGGCGCGAATGCCCGCTAAGCTCGTTGAGTTTTTCGTTGCGTTTCTCACCGAGCCGCAAGACCTGGTACTTGACCCATTTGCTGGGAGCAATACCACAGGCCGCATTGCCGAGACAATGAAACGGCGCTGGCTTGCCGTTGAGCGTGATTCTCACTACATCCGCGGCTCAGCGGCTCGCTTCGGCAAACAGGATAGTTGCGTCACGATGGGTTGAGCGCGTCTATTCTGGACACTAGTCAACACAATCTAAGTCTGCATCATCTGAATCTCTATCTTCAGCAGCACCCCCCACAATCCATGAGTTTGTGGGCGCACTGTACCTGGCGCCGGATGCATATAGGGCCGCAACGACTTTTGCCCTCAAGCCTGTCAAACCGGTTTGCAGCTCCACTCTAGCGACAACTGAATCCATGTCCCGACCTCCGTCCGGGTCCCCCAACACGTTTCGCACAGCCGCACTGATTCCAACGCGCCGTGGCTCACACCATTCTTCGAGATAAAGGAATCTGCTGCCGCTAATCCTCATGCGTTGGTCCTGCGCGGCCAAAGAGAACAGAACATGCGGATTCATCCCCGAGGCTGGGTAGTCGCATTGCAACTTGTCAGTCTCAGAAATATGCAGACCTAACTGAGTCTGCTCCAGGTATCCAACAATGTGCTCCACCAGCCTGGGCTGATCCTCGCGCTTAAGTGGAATGTCCCGATCGTTAAGACCCCATAGCCTTTCATCGATCTTGATCACGGGGTCGAGCGAAAGAATCTGCAGACCCTCGGCGGTACCTCGCAACGTCACCAATTGTTGCCGAATTTCCAATGCCGTAAGTGGCTTGCGCGCTTCAACCAATGCCGCCACCACAGCTTCACGAATGCTGACCCTATCACCAACGTCGTCCACCGCCTCAGCCGCATCCACCCACGTCATTCGCCCGAGAGGCCGTAGGAACTCTGATTGCCTGAGCAAATAGTCGAGCTGGTAATTCGTCAGTGAAACATCTTCCAGTGCGCCGCAATCGACAAGCGCATTGACGATTTCAGAACTATGCCACTGCCTCTTAGACGAGCCCATGGCGACAATCTCCTCCGCTGCTGCCCTGATGCGCGCACCTTTGTCCACATTCACGCCCACATGATGCTCCAGGCCGTAGGTGCCGCGGTCAAGAAGCACGGCGATGCTAGCGGCCGCACTGTGAGCGCGACGCGCGTCCACCGGCCGCCCAAGCCGCGCCGACACCAGTACCGCGATCTCCTGAAAATGAAGCGGAACCGCAGATTCAGTCAGCACCGCTTCGACTGAATGTTCAATTCCGCGGCCGTAGCCAATCAGAGTCCGCATTCCCGGTGACGTTTCCGCAAAATGACAATGGGGCCGCACTTTGTCCCATAGCAGCTTCCTAAATTCGGCTGCGCGCTCGTTCAAAAGCAAGCCGACCATTGTCTGACAGCGCTCCTCAGACCATCCGTTTCCGCCAGATGCCCCAAGCAGTCGATCCGCCTCGTTGATGGCCTTGTCCCACTCATCGCGCTTCAGGAATGCGAAGTACTCGACGCCATCGAGCGTGAGTACATTCACGCGGTTGCCGCATATGTTCTTCAGGATGTAACTCAACGCACTGCTTGCCTGGGTAAGCCCAGAAAACCACCTGTCTGCCGCCTCGACCCCAAGTACGGGCAAAGGATAATCTCTTCCATGCAGCAGGACCTCAAGCTTCGACGATAGCAAATCATCCCAGTATGCATCGCGAATGAGTGCCTTAACCGCCTTGCTTTCAATTTGTCGAATTCTCTCGCGCGTCAAGTCGTAATACTCAGCCACCTCCTGCAGCGTCATAGGCTCTCCGTCGAGACCCATTCGACTCCCCAACACATCACGTTCTCGCGGTGAAAACTTGGCGAGCGTCTTATGCAGCTCCGTAATCAAGGTGCCGGACTCGGCTTCCTCCAACTTCTCGTCAATGTACCGGGGGCCCTCATCGAAGGCGTCCATGAGAATGCCCCGCAGAAGGCGAATTGACTTTGTCCCGAGGTTCCGAAAACGGTACAAATCAAACTCCCGGAGTTTCGCCAGATCGGACACCCTTACGATGCCTCGATCGGCAAATACATTCCCGAGACGCACGGAAAGGTCCATCGTGCCAAATCCGCGATCAAGCAGCCAAGGAGGCGCGGCTCGTGCGATCGCGGTGGGATCGTTAACATCATTGCCCACGATCTCGTCGAATCTGAATCTTGCGGCAGCGACACGTTCCGTATGTGGGAGTGCGCTCTCATTCGCGAGATAGCTGTCGTCGTCGAAGATCTGCGCGTCGACCAGGGCGTTGCGTCGGCCGGGAAACTGTTCGAAATACCGGATTACCCAGCCGCTCGCGGCCCGCGCATCAACCGATCGCCGAGCGTTCTCAACCGATGCAATGGTGCTTTCATCCAACAAATAGCCCCAACCCACGGTGCCGAGATGAACCGGGATTCCCTCCACGACGCCAATCACTGCATCGGTTGCTTCGTAGCCATGAGGCAAACCATACTTTGCGGCGCTGGTCAGCAACACGCGACCAGGGAAGTTGGCCGATACGTCCTCAAAAGCCGATGAGGCCGGGCGATCAAATCCAATATGCAGGACGCCAGTCACCGCGTCGTCACCGCGATTGCGCCAGGCGGCCAAGACGCTTTCAAAGTCCCGCGCGACCTGCACAGACCAGTCGCCAGCACCAAATTTCAATGCTAAATAGGCACGCAGCGGCAGACTCATGTTTCGCTCTTGGCCTTCATCTTATCCAAAATGGACACCATGTCGATGCTCCCTTTGGCCGCCTCTTCATAGATCTCTTGTACGCCCCAGTTCGCCAGGCGCTCGGCCATACGGTACACTGGGCACTGCACTTGATCGCCCAAGATCGCTTGGATGGCATGCTTTATAGTTTGGTCGGGATCAACACTTGCCACCGAAAACACAGTTTGCGACGACACCTCGTCGGGCACAACTCCCATCGCCAGAGCATAGGCAATTCCGAATCGGTATGCGTCGAGCATCTCACGGAAATGGCCATCCTCCTTGAGCCGTTTGAGCTTCGGATGAACATTTTCCGATACGCCAATCATGGTCGGCTCAGGAAGCATTAGAGTGCCGTCCTTTCCAGTGCGGAGTGACGCGCACTAATCTCTCTAAGCTCATACACGGCGCCGATTCGAGGGGCAATCGCCTCCAGATCTATCTCGCGGCGGATCTCACCACTGTGCACCAGCAATACGAACTGGCTGCAGACCTTGGGAAGATACGTCAAGATATTGTCGCGGTGCTTCAGATCGAGGCGTCCAAACGGCGTATCCATGATCACCGGTCCCGCCGCCCTTCCGGTCCGATTCAGGCCGTCGATGAGCGACAACGCGACCACCTGCTCAGCTCCCGCCGAACGTATAGTGACACGACCACCCAGATCATCGACGATCGTCAACCCGTAATTATCGTTGATCGCAAGACCGCTGTAGCTCTTGCGAGTGGTCATTTCCCGAAACGCTTCGTTCGCCCGTTCCTCGACGCGTTTTCGCAGTCGATCTCGCAAACGCTCGATGCTGGCGCCAAATACAGCCTCGAGCTGGCTGCACGTCGAAGCCTTGAGCCGACTCCGATTGTTGCGCGTCTGCGCCAAACCGTCGATCGTGCGCTGCGCCATCGCAATCTCATTCTTGACCTTTTCGATGTCACCCTTGCGGACTACGACATCGCCTTGGAGACGGCCCTCTTCCGCGACCTTCATGTCGCGCAATGCGATCTTGCGCGCAATTTCGGCGGTGTCGTAGCCCGCAAGCTTGTCTTTCAGTTGGGCAGCTTCATTTTCGATCCGCGTCAGATCGATTTCATAGCCCTGCAGATCATTGTCGATCTGCGCGATCCTGTCGCGGGCATTCACACCCCTGATTTTGCTCAAAACACCAATCTGGGCGGCGATGCTCTGCAACTGCCCGTCACTCTCTTCCAATCCCTCCAGCGTGCCCTCAAGCACGCCGAGTTCTGTACCGATCTCGACATGGCGCGTCTCGACCAGATCGATCTTGCAGGTCGGGCAGATCTTCGTCGCCAGCAATTGTCGCAATTGTGCAATGCGGGTCTCAATTCCAACGCGTGCCCGCATTCTTTCGATGATTGCCAACCGTGTGCTTTCCATCTGCGCGAGGCGGACCGCGACCTTGGCCTCAATGAGATCGCGCCACGCGTTTCCAAACAGATCCAATCGTTCTGCCGTCTTCTTGGTCTGGTACGTTTCGATCTGCTTGCGCTGCAGTTCGAGCGTGTCCAATCGGCCCTTCTCTGCGTACACTGCGTGCGTGGCCTCAATGTCGTCGTCGAGAGATGCGCGCTCTTTGCGCAGATTTGTCAACTTCTGCTGGAGGCCCGTCAGGTCTTTGTCAAATGACTCCTGTTTGGATGTAAGCTCTGCCTGCTGTTGGGCCAACCTCTCAAGTCCCTGAACCCGCTGTAGGTCCGATTGCTGCGCCTTCTGAGCCGACTTCGACAAGGCCGCCAACTGATCGCGGCCATATATCAGCGCCGGTACACCAAGAACCTGCTCAATTGCTTCTTTGATTTGACGCCCTTGGTCGCTGTTCTCAATCAACAAAGCTTCGTATTCCTGGAGCAACTCGCCGTCGAACAGGAAGAAGCGCGATACCTGTTCCGGCGAAACAGCATTGATCTCAGCCTCTACAAGATCGCCTTGAACGGGGATGCCGTCTTTCCGGAGGAGGACTTGCGTTTGAAAATCATCCGCACGCGTTGGTAAGGCAATTGATGCACGCTTCTCTGTGCGGCGCCTCAAGTCGTATTGCGTACCATTGGCTTCAAAGTCAATGTGGACCTCAAACGTCCAGTCGCCCTCGCTTGCCGCTTCCTTATTCAGGAGATCATGCGAGGGGATCGTGCGTGAATGGCGGGCAATCGCGGTTCCATAAAAGCCCCATCGAATTGCGTTGAGGATGCTGGTCTTTCCGAGCATGTTGTCGCCGAATACCAACATCACGTTTCTGAACTCATCCTGCGGAAAGTCAACTCGAACCACGCCCTTGAAGGGCATGAAGTTCTTCATGGTCACGGCCTGCAGCTTCATTAATCTCCATCCTTATCCGAGCGCTCCGCGCAGGAGCGCACGTGCTCGTCTATCAAGCGCTCCATTGCCTGCAGAGATGCCGTGGGCGCATGCCCGAATTGCCCCTTCTGCTGTATCGCGTAGCAGCTTCTGAGCAGTCGCTCATCAAGATCAGGAGCGATTTCCGCTCGTGCTGCGAGAAGCGCCTCGAGGGCCAAGTCTCCTTGCTCTGTCATTCGTCGTCCTCCACTTCCTCTTCAATGCCCGAGTCCAATAGGACGCCAGGATCAAGTCCCAGATCTACGGCAATCGACCGCAAGTCCGCGGCCGCCATCATGTTTACAGCAAAGGACGCAAACTCCATTGCTCGCAGAAGCTCCGACTTCAACAGAGACGCCTGTTCGGGCTCGTCTTCAATGCTGACCGGGACAACAATGGCATCGTGAATGACTGCGACATACTTGCCCGGGAATTTGCGCAGGACACGACCCCTACGCTGAATGAACTGCCGTGGATTCTGAGACGATGCCAGGATTAGCGCGTGAGAGATCGCGGGAATGTCGACGCCCTCATCCAAACACCGAATTGATACCAATGGGCCGCCAAAGGCCCGGAACCAATCAAGCGTCGCACCCGGTGAGCCGTACATCGCCGAATGATAGGCAATTGGAGACAGTCCTTCGGCAGTCAGGCCATCCATGACTTCCGCAAGCTGATCTGAATCCTCGCAGTAGACCAGCCAATGCTGACCATCCTGGTATTCTTTCTTCAGAATGGCGCAAGCAAGAGGCACTTTATTGGTTGCCTTCTTTGCGATTCGCGATCGCCGGATAAGCAACATTTTGGCCGCATCGCTCAAGTACTTGCGACCGTGCTCATCGTCTTTCTGGCGGGCAATTTCGTTGCGAATGCGTACTGACAGTGCGCACCAATCGTCTACTTCTGACTGCGTGAGGTAGGTCGGATGCGGATAGTACTCGTACGGAACTAGACACCCGCTCTTGATTGCGTCACTCAGGGTAATTGGTGGCGGCACGACGCCGGAAAAATAGTCCATCATCTTCGCTGTGCCGTCTGGATCGCCGTAACGTTTCGGTGTGGCGCTCAGTCCCAGACGCGCGCCAGCGACAAGTTCCATGATGCGGGAATTCTTCGGGCTGCCGATTTGGTGAACTTCGTCGGCGACAAGCAAAAGATGGTCACCCTGCTGCACTCCAGATCGAAAGGCGTCGCTGGACGCCGTTGCCATCGTAGCGAGTACGATGCGGCCGCCGTGCGCTGGACTATCTGACGTCATTCCCCGGAGGCGGCCCGGCGCTTTCCATTTTGTATGACCGCCCCCCGCGAGCAACAGCGCGGCAAGTGGAATCTCTCGTCGAATCTCGTCCGCCCACTGCTCCAGCAATAGGCGGCTCGGCACAACAACAACAGATGGGTGGCTGGTCTCAGCATGTTCTCGCATTGCGAGCAGGGCAGTAAAGGTCTTGCCGGATCCAGTAGCGTGTTCGAAAATTCCTCGCCGCCCCATAGCTCGCCAAGCGTCAAGCGCAAACTGCTGATGGGGGCGAATTGTTCTATTCGGGGCGGAATTCTCCAAATCCATCTGATCCAATTCCGAAAAGTCTCTGCGTGCTGCGAGTTTCAGGCGCTCCGCCGCACCCGCCGGAAAGGGGAACACTTCAATGTCGACATCTCGGCCTGACCATAGGCCATCGAAATGACACTCGTGCTTCTTTACGCGTTCGGCTTCAAGCCCTCCCCGCCAGCTGCAAAACGCCTCGATGGACTCAACGTTTCCGTGTGAATGCCACCCACTCCAGGTCTCATTTGCTGAGCCTTTGAAGCTAATCCGGTTACCAACTCCATCGGCGAATATCCCGATCTTTTCGTGATAGAGGCCTTTGTGGTCGGCGCGGACGGCAAGCTTTATGTCGAGGGATCCAAGCGCCACCAGCGTAGCAAGAACCTGAGTGTGATAAGCAGTAGATGGTTCGGCGAGCATCTGATCTATATTGGCGATGAGACTCTGTTCGACCAGTTCACTTCTCCTGCCATACCCCGCTGCGATGCATTCGATGTCGTCAGGACACAGTTCTGGCGAACATATGAGATCGATCTTTCCGCCACGCCGCGCGAATTCAACTATGCTGGGCCCGATTACCAGGTAAACGGTGGACCGAAAGTAACCCACCGCGCGCTTGTATCTGATCGAACTCAGCAGACACGGCCGATAGAAGTGCAGCGCGGGGTCTTCTTTGATCGAGCGATATTCCGTGTCAATCGTGAGACATGAGAGATCGCCGAGGAACGGAGATCCTGCGCGGTTGGTGTTTGTGTGCGCGGCGTCGGTCATTGCATTCAGCAATCTATCCACTTCAAGGCGTGTGTATGTCGGGTCGCCCTCGACGATCAGTTTCCACCAGACTTCGCAGGCGGCGCACCCCTAAGTGCCCAATTTCTATACTTCACGGCTGGCCCCAATGGGGAAACGCCACGCTAGAATGGGGAATGTCGTATTGCGAATGGCTCAACGACAACCACTGTTCCAGCAGGCCTGACGGAAGCGTAATCGATCGATTCCGATTCCGAAAATCTAAATCGACTACTAGCGGGGAGCAGAGCCCCGTCTAGCGCGTTTGACCTCTCCGGAACTAGCTAATCACAGTCCTATCAGGCATGTCCATGCGTTTCTCGATCGTCAAAGGATGACGCAGCCCTAAGATGTTTGGTAACTGGCAGTTCGGCTCACGGCCACAACAATGGGAGGAGGACGGGTCCGTGACGGCCATACCGAGCAACACTCATGGCCCATTGGCCCCGAATTGCTTCCAGACTTCATTTTCCACTAGCGTTGATCTGCCGACCAGCAAGTTTCGACATCCTTCAATGGACTGCAGCGTCGTCCTCACAGCCGCAACTACCTCCTTCGGCAACCACGGACTCAAAGTGATCTTCTCAACCACTGCAATCGCGATTGGGAAGCGATGGGTTGCTTGCCCTTTCGTCTTGGTCGCGAGAAACAAGCGAAACTCCTTTTCATCAGCGAATACAGCTCGCTTCAAGAACGGAAGCTCGGACACGGTCGGCCGCGCGGCGCGCAGATCCTTGATCGTCCTGTACTGCACGGGTTCTGCGCGCAACCCGTCTACCTTACGAACATATTGCATGAGCTTGTCCCTCTTGAAGACAATGCAGGCGCCGCCACAGCCATGGGAGAACACCTTCCAGTGGTGGTACGTTTCTGAGGCTTCGGCCAGGCACAGCGCGTACGTGCTTGCCATCTCTTCTCTACGCGCGTATTGCTCAATGTAATAGGAGTCGTTCCTGTCGTCCCACGCGGCCGGACTAACCAGCACCATCTCCTTCGTTTGCAGTAGGTCAACGACATACGGAAGTTCCGTGTAACGTCTGAGAACTATCTCCATTGTGTTCCGCCCTTCAGTGATTGCCGCTGCTTGGTGCGCGTTGCTCAGAACACGAATATCGCACTTCGCCGATCATACAATCAGCATCGTCACCCCTCCCCCTCGCCGCCGGACGAGAGGCGGGAGCCAGGGGCCGCTACGACTGGTCGTGCCAGCCGCGCTCATACGGCTCCATCTACCCGTTAAAGCCGTCCTTTTCAATTTGCAAATCCAGTAGCGCGATTAGACCGGCGGTCTTCGTGATCTTGCCAAACGGAATCCGTGCCGATAGTTCAGGATTCCCTTCTAGTGGCAACACGGCCTGTGCACTCACTATACCCACCAACTTGTCACCCTCGACAACCCCTCCTCCGCTGTTTCCGGGATAGATGCTCATGTCGGCCCAGAAGTACTGCAGTGCGTCGTGAATCATCGCGACTCTGCCGAAGGAAAACACAGGCTCGGACACGTATGCAGAACCCCAGTTCTTGAGCGCCGCTTCCAGTTCAATTTGTCCAATAGTAGAAGTTGCAGATGGAAAACCGACCGCAAACACGTGTGCGCCAAGCCCGCTAGGCGACATCGCGATGTCGCTTTCTTCAATCGGCACGTAGCCGTTGGCCTCGAGTTCGTCAGCAAAGCCTGAGTCGCGTTGGTCCAGTGAAACCACGGCGAGATCCAAGTGCGAATCTGAAAACGTGTAAGGGACCGTAAATGACGGGCCCGCTCCAAGATTCATCAGAAACGCACGTTTCTGCGCGCCGCCACCGTGTAGAACTTCGTCAATCGACGGCACGCGAAAAATGATCGAGAAGATCTGGTCCCGAGCGCGCTCCAAACGGAAATACTGAGCCAACTTGTCAGGCAAGGCAGAGGTGAAGCCGGGCCAGTCATTCTCGCCGAATAGCTCTCGTTCTGCTTCAATCTTGTCCCACAGAACATGCCTCGCAGTCACAAGATAGCGCTTGCCCTTGAATCTCAAGAAAACAGCTGTCCCGTGAAATCGGACATCGCGAGATCCCTTCGATGCCAGAACTGCAAATTCCTCTGCCACGATTTCGCCGGCACTCAGCTTTCCCTGTAGCTCGCTTAAATAGCGCATGCGCGCTTGATACCCCTGGCTATCAGTCGCGCACTCCAAATGTACCGATGCCCTCCGCCACTTATCCATATTACCTCCGAGACAAGATTCGCCGAGGTTGCTCTGTTCCTTCGCCCGGGCGCCGTCGGCATGACGCGCCCCAGCCCCTACCGCGCCACAAGGGGCGGGAGGCCAATCGACCGCCCGACCACTCGCGAGTCCTCAACTACGGGGCCCTTCGCGCGCCCCGCCTCAGTGCGGTCTCCGACAACTGAGAGGTGTCGCGCTCATCGTAGCCTACTACACCCGAGTCGGTGATCATTCTCAGGTACTCTTCCCATCGGCCCGACAGATATCCACCACTCTCGGCTGCTTCGAGGCACGCCGCCACCAAGTCGTCTACCGATCTGTACCCCGCGGCAACACCTTCACGCACATGCGCGAGGTCCACATCCGATTCAATCACATCAGCCACGATCGCCATTTTGCAAATATAGGCAGCCGCGGCCCTGTGATTTCCGGAGCATACGAGGTAGTTCGTTTGCCTTGTCCCGCTCACCGATGCAGGCACAGGCACAACGGCAATCGCATGTAGCGTCTTGCCTGCACAGAGAAGCGGCACAAACCTAAGGACACCCACCAATGACCGCGGACAATCCGTCGGGATCAGGTATTGAGGGTCGGCCATGATTCGCTTCAATTCGTCCCCCTGCGCTCTCTGCTTATCCTGCCCTCTCCCTTGCCGCCGGACGAGAGGCGAGAGGCTATTTGACAATCTGTCTAGAGGTTTCGGACCAGATCGTTCGGCTCCATGTCAAAATACCGTGCTCGATCCGCAATGGCCGTGAAGAAGTCAGGTCCGTGACCGCGCTCACAAGAAATCAACGCGCTTTCATTGTGCAATGCGCGACCTGCATCTGTTACCTCTCCCCGTATTACCTTGAACTGGTATTCATGGAGCATCTCATGAATCAGCTCTCGCCTCCACAAACTCCACCCCAAATTCCGATAGACGACAACTGCAGTCCCCGCCAGTTCTTCGATAACCTCATTCAGGTTCGCTTCCGGAAAATACAAGCACAGCTGATTCTCCTTTCTTCTGTAGCCTGAGGAGTGGTTACCTTCCTCGACAACCAACTCCGCACGTGTTGCATCCAAGTGGCCATACCAATCATTCCAAATCCGGCCATACTCTTTTAGCAGAAGACCTCTCGCTTGTTCTAGGATCTCGACACACAACTGGCCTACCCCTTATTCATACTGCCCGCCGCCTTTCTGCGGCCAAGACTGACTCGCAACAATCCTACGCGCGGCCAACTCCCGTGCCGCCAGACGAAAAGCAGTGGACTACGTGCCGGTTGCGACACATTTCTGCGAACCACGCCTAGATGAAGGGCCCAAGATCATCGGACCATTCATCTCCCTGCCACGAGTAAAGCTTGACGCTCCTGGTGTCAATCGTCCAGGAGTCCGGGTGCGGGATGAGGGCCAAATATGGCGCGCTCGCGCAGTTGCGCGCCGGGGCCTTCAAGACGCGGAGATAGCCGTTATGCCGCTCGGAGTCATTCAACTGCGGCCCGATGAACAGCACGTTCTGCGCGTTGCCGAGAACCAACTTGTTGAAATCGTACAGAGCTTGGCGGCTGTCCCTTGCCATTTCAGATTCGATAATCCACAGCCCGCGCTTCAAGTAGACGAGGTCTTGCCCCCTGATGGAAGTCACATTATCGAATTGCAATATGGAGATGTCGTACAACAGCTCTTGCATGCCAAATAGCCTGCGGACTCTGGAGCGCTCCTCGAGACTGCGCGGGAAGTCCTTCGACATGACGGCGGTATCGGACGAATCATAGGCACGCCTCATGCATCCCGCGAGACAAGCCACGAAGTACTGCGACCGCGCTCGATTACGCCTTGTGGGGTCGTCAGGCTCATGAGCGTCATGAGCGCACTTCTCCATCGCGGCTTCTATGAGCGCGGCGGCAACGATATGCCCGATCTCCACTCCAGCCCCCCGTCGAAGTAACTCCCGTGCATCAGCAAGGCGCGACTGGCGTGCCACCGGATTGCCTGATTGCCTGGACTCCTTGCACCCCTCATCGCCGCTGGGCGAGAAGCTGACCTTGGTTGAAGCGAAGTCATGAGTAGGCAATAGTCACGCGTCGCCACCCGTATTCTTCTTGGGCCCCTTCCTCCGCGAGGCGTTCCCGGGTCGAGCGTCCTTCTTGCTGGTGGCTGCACTTTGCGAAACCTTACTCGCAGTCGGCGTCTTGGCAGCCGTCGCGACACGCACTTTGCGCTCCTTTTGCTGCTTCCTCAGTTGAGCGAGCCTCATTTCCGCTTGAGCGACGAGCTGAGGCGCCGTATACACGTATTCGAGTATCGCGCGGCACAGGCTATCGAGTATCGGGACCTCTGCCGGCCCCAACTCGCCTACGAATGCATGTGCACCAACATGGCGTAACTCCTGGAGCTTTTCTCCGACCTTTACGAGCTTCTGCGGTATCTCCTCGTTGTCTGCAAGCTGCTTGAGCCGCATACCAAGCTTGCCTTCAGTTGCTCCCCTCTCATTGCAGACGAGTTCCAGAAGCCTCCCGAGAAGCACTCCGTAAGCGTTCGGACTGATCATTCTCACTCGGGCGGCGGCCACGAATTCTTTGTGCAGCTGGTGAGGCAACCCCAGCGGAATGGCATCGGCATCATTGGGATACACCACGTCCGTGCGCATATCGTCCGGATCATGGGCATCATGCCAATAGTATTTCGCCAAGGAAACCCCGCGGCATGCTGGGCAAGCCCAGATCTCGAAAACAGGACCCTCTTCCCAAGTAAATCCACCAGGTGTGTTTTCGAGTTGCTGCACCTGCGAAAAAGTGGCTCCAACAACCATCGGGGTGTCATTGCCGCAATGCCTGCAGGTGGTGGTTTGCGAGTAGCGAGTTTCCGACGACATGGCACCCTTTCATGTCCGAATTGCGGGACGCGTCGGCCTTAGATTCGATGAATCGCTCATAGGCCAATCCACATCTTCGCTACCGCGAACACCCCCCAAGACTTCTGTCGCGCAAGGTAGCTGCCCGAACCGACCGCCCGGCCCGACGCATCCGCCCGGCTCAAACGGCCGCGTGGTCGCCGGGGAGCACTTTGACGGCCACTCTACCACACCACCCCATAGCGTGGTCCAGCTTTGCGAAACCCCGCGCCGTGGCCTCGGCCCAACTCACCGCACTGCAGCATATGAGCATTCCGTCCGCCGGAACGATACCGCGCAATCAGTGGATGCAGAAACAAAGGCGCGAGCCCCCCACCGGTTCGCACGGCAGAGGGCTCGCGGCACGAGGCGAGCGGGGGATTGCGGGAGGGCTCGCTCGTGCCCTGTTGGCACCAGCGGCAGAGCAGTATGCCGCCGTCTCAGGTCGCGGTTCCGGCGAGCTGCCTCGAACTTGCCTTTAGCCGGCCAAGGCTCGACTGCCAGGCGATCGCTGTCGAATCCCCGTTGCGTCGGGCAGCCCGCGGAACCGCACACCAGGGCGCCGTATAGCCGGGCGGCACGTAGGGCCCCTGGATCACTGGATCAATTGTAACCGAACCACAGAATCACATTCAAGAGCCCTGAGGCCAGTTGCAGAAAATTGGCCAGTCTCACACGAAGTCCACCGACACCCCGCACGACCGCCTGAACGCCCCGTACAGGTGGTCAGAAGCGTGGGCGTAGCGGTAGTGGCCCAGGGCGCCCGGCACGGTAGAACTCTTGCGACCCTTCCTATTCATCGTCACCGCGATGCGCCGTCGCTTCCTCGTCCACCCAGTTCTCTTCCTCCCAGGACATCCCCTTGCGTCCGGGCACCTTGCGGGTGGCCCCGGCCGCATAGAGCCCGCAGCTCTTCGGCCCGTAGCAGAAGGTCTCGTAGCGCCAGCGCGTGATGTTGGGCTTCCACTGGTCGATAATCATCTCGACGGCCATGCGGCAGCCCCAGATACACGTCAGGCACTTGGCGTCGTAGGTCCGGGGATCAAGCCGTCGATGACCGCGAGCTCTGTACGTGGGCAGGTCGGGCGGTACGCCGTGCCAGGGCGGACTGGCAGTGGCGGTCTCGCCGGTTTGTGCCTTCACCCGAAGGCCACTCGCCTTGTAGAGGTCTACAGCCTCGGTCTCGGGGTTGGCGATCGTCTCTGCGGCGCCTTCAACTTCATCCCCTATCTGGAATGCGTGCTTCGCCTGCGCAGCCGCGCCGATGCCGACAGTAAACGTCGCCTCGCGCCCGTCGAGGAATCCCTGCACGCCCAGGGCGTAACCGAGGTAGCTGTGTTGGCGCTGATCGAAGGAGCGTAGCAGGCGAATGCGGGGCTGGATCGAATTGATCAGTCCAGCCCAAGCGAGCTTTCTCGGCTTTTGGGTTGCCACAGCCAGCTCCGTGACGGCATCGTCTTACTTGCGCAGAGTCTGCAGCGGAACCCACTCCCGCTTGCTGTCGCGATAGTGCCAGAATCGCCACCCGCTACACCGCTTCCCAACCGCAGCATGTGCAGCAGCTGCGGGTGTCTCGTACACCTTTCCGCCACACGTGATCGTTCCGTCGCGACGCAGGAAAGCGCGATACTGATAGCCGCTACGCCACCCGCGTAATTCTCGGCGTCGCTCCAGTAAGCCGTCCAGAGCGCCTAGCCCCTCGCGGCGTGTCTTCTGTCTCTGCCGCCGTTGAGCCGTCTTGCCGCCCATGAGAAGAGCGCGGCGGTTGGCATCTTCATCTGACATTAATCGGTGAAGCTCGCGGCTGAGGTCCCTCGACTTGGTGAACTTGCCGCCGGTTCGATTGCCGCTTGGCACGGCTATGCGCAGAATCAGGGACTCCAACTCTTTCATGTGGTCGTCGCGCACGGTCAGGTAGACGCTGAAGCGATCCCATTTCCCGCGCAGGCGGTCTCGCAGGTGCTGCTTGAGTCTGGTAGACAGATTGCTCGCCAACCCGACGTAGTACAGTCGGTCCTTCTTGTACAGGGCATAGATACCCCATCGGCCACGTATTTGACTCTGGATGACCTTGGGGTATCGATCCATGACCTCCCATGACACTCGCTCCAGGTGCGCCAGAACCAGTTGCTTCTTCGGGGGCATCGGCGACCTCCACCGCATTGCGCAATGCAGCAGGCAACGTGGACCTTCAGTTCGGACCGGCAGGTCATCCACCGGCTCGGGCGGGGAATCTCGCGCCTGACTTGCAGATGGAGGCTAAGCTGCTTCTGGGAAGCCTGTCAACAGGGTGCTGCGGCTGGCAGATGCCGGACTGCGGGACGGGCAGGAGCCGCTATGCTCGTGTGTCGGCGCCTTGGGCCACGTGCAGGTACCGGGATGTCACCAGCACCGACGAGTGCCCGAGCCGGTCCCGCAGGCGGTGGAGCGCGTAGCCGATAAAGATGGCCGCCGCAATTGATCGCCGTTCTCAAACGAAGTCCACCGACACCCCGCACGACCGCCTAAACGCCCCGTACAGGTGGTCGAAAGCATGCGCGTACCGGTAATGGTCAAGGGCGCCGGTCTCCGTCCACCGGTACCGCAGCTCGCCGGTCGACAGGTCCCGGACCCGACTGGGAGCCTTCAGTTGTGCGTAGAACTCTCCGCCGTCGATGCAACCGGCATCGCGCGGCAGATGCCACCGCTGCTCGCGGATCTCCTCGTAGGCCGAGTTCAGGATGAACGTGCGGTCCACCGTCACGGTCCCCGTCCACTTCGGCCAGTCCGGCTTGCTGACGCCGTCGCTTAGGAGGTGGACCATGTAGACGTTGCCGTGGTGCCTCTGTTTGCGCCAGGCCTGGACCAGGTGGGGTTCTGGTTGCATCGAGATCACGCAGCCGAGCACGGCGTACTTGACCATCAGCGCGTCGAGATCCTCAAACGATTTCACGCGGCCGATGAACAGGGACTTGCGCGCGCGGTCAGAGCGGCCACCGTCGTTTAGGGAAGAAATCACCACGTAGAAGCTCGAGGCCCCGACGGACACACCCATTGAACTGCCGTGGTAGGTGTCAGGTACCTGATCGTAGTCCCGGACGCAGGCATCGAGCAGCTTGTCGGTGACCTTCAAGCGTTCGCGGTCGTTGCCACTCAGCAGCTGGCTGATTGCGGTATCAAACTCGTCGATGAACGGGAACGGCAGCATGGCGCACAGCAGGGCGTCGGGGCCGTGGTCATCCTTCTTAACGATGCGGCCTGACTCGTCGCGGTGGTATCGGAGCAATTGGCGCACGACTCTCTGAAGGTCGCCCTGATCGGCGATTCTGAACTTCCCGTGCTCGAAGTAGCGGGCGATGTTCTCAATCCCCTCGTCCTTGAACTTGTTGAACGGCACCGGGACCGTCTCGAACCCGGCGTTCCGGCAGTCGAGGTTGCCATACGCGTTCTCGGCGTCGGCGTAGACCACGAAGTCCCCGACCCGCGTTCGCAGGTCGCTCAGGTACTGGACGAGATCGCTGATCGGCCGGGAATCGAAGATCCTGGCCTCGGGAATCAGGATGTGGTCGCCGGCCCGCTCGGCCAGGATGGCGACGGCGAACCGGCCCCAGTCGATGCCCACCGCTCGCCGGACCGGGCCCGTCGGCCGCACAACCTCCACCACCGGAATGACCGCGGCCTGGACCTTCTCAGGGTTGTAGATCATGCCCGCGGCCTTGGGCCGCTTGCACTCGTGCTCCACTTCCCAGACTTCGGTGCCGCGATTGAGGAGCTTCGCTTTGATGACGTTGTCCCGCGACAGGTGCCCGCAGGTGGACCGGGCCCGGCCGTTGCACCCAGAGAAGTGCTCGCCGACCTGCTCGCCGTCGGCGTTGTAGTCGGGCACGGCGTCCGTCAGGGGGCACTCGCGCCGGCAGTAGGCAGTCGCTTGAGGATCATCCTTGGTCGCGTCCTCGAGACCCACCTGACAGCGGGCCATGCAGTCGTACACATCCCACCGGTAGCGCTTGAAGCCGCGCTCGACGGCCAGGTCCCATGCCTCCTGGAAGAACCCAAACGGGACGTGGAAGGTCGACAGCAGGACGATCGTGAAGTCGGGCTCGGACAGCACGCCCTGAACGGCGGCCTGCAGGATGCGGCCGATGCGCGGGTCCTCCTGGCAAGATTCGTCGGCCACGAACCCGGCGACGTGCTTGCCGCGGGCGGCCTTTTCACTCGCCGGCACGCAGGACAGGCTGACGCCGTTCTTAAGCTGGGTCAGCGACTGCAGCGGGTCCTTCTCAAGCACGGCCTCGGCCAGCCCCGGCACACAGTACCAGAACTGGGTGGTGTACTCGTACACACGCTTGGCCTGTTCGCCAGAACCCGCCATGTCGATGAACGACTTGTTGCGATACACGATCATCAACCAGATGAGGACCGCGGCGGCCAGCGACCCGCCCCCACCCCGCGGCTTCCACAAAATGGCTTGCTGCTCGCGCTCGAAGAACAGATCCGAAATGAACTCCAGCATCGGCGGGATGACGATGATCGGCAGCTTGCGGCCGTCCTTGTAGACGAACAGGTGGTTCTGGACGGTGTCGAGCAGGCGGGCGTCCTGCTCCTGGCGCGACAGACCGGCCTCGAGCAAGTCCGGCAGGCCGAAGTCGGTCGGATCGGCACCAAGCCCCACCTTGTCTAGCAGGCTGGTTGCCGTGGTCAGCACCTGGAGGT
Organism: Betaproteobacteria bacterium; assembly: GCA_016713305.1. Classification (NCBI taxonomy): domain Bacteria; kingdom Pseudomonadati; phylum Pseudomonadota; class Betaproteobacteria; species Betaproteobacteria bacterium. Next base: position 20,895 of record JADJPK010000001.1, on the reverse strand, counting down.
CGTTTCCCACGGTCTTCAGTTGGGGCGCTTCCCTGCCGGCCATCGCGAGCTCCTTATCGCCTTTGTATCGCCTATAACCTGTTGCCGGCACGTCAGATATGCCTTGCCACTGTTTCTCCCAAGAGCCCTGATGGATGGGCCAGCCACCACCCCAGCATCAGGAGGAACCAGACGTGAACATCGCTCAGGCCGTAGATGATTACCTTCGCCACCTTCAGGCCGAGGGCCGCAGCCCGCACACGGTCAGCGCATACCGACGGGACCTTGCCGCGTTTGAGAGCTTTGCGGACGGCACGAGCATTGCCGACCTCGGCAGCGTGACGCCCGCCGACCTGGTCGCGTTCATGGCGAGCCCTACGGTGCACCAGGATCGCGCTGGACGCACGCGCGCGCCGGCCAGCATCAACCGGTACCGCGTGACCGTCAAAGCGCTGTACGCGTTCGCAGAGGCCCGCTGGCTGGTCGAGCGCAACCCGACGGCCATCTTGCGTTGCCAGCGGCATCGGGGGCTGCCGCCGGTCGTGCTCGACGCTGGCGAGATCGCGCGACTGGTGGCCGCTGAGTTCGCCGGGGGTGCCGGACGGCGGGACCACGCACTGATCTGCTTCATGCTTCTCACTGGCTGCCGGCTGGCCGAGACCGCGGCGCTGAACGTCGGCGACATTGACCTCGACGCACGCGTCGCCATCTTGCGCAAGACCAAGGGCGGCGATCCCGACCGGGTGATGCTCAGCCCTACCCTCGCCGGGATAGTCGCCGGGCACATTGGCGGCGCTCGTCCCGGCGCGCCCCTGTTCGCCACCGGTGGCCGCCGGCTCTCGACACGCCAGGTCCAGCGCATCGTCACCCGGCGAGTCCAGGAGGCCGGCATTACCAAGCCGATCACCGCCCACTCGCTCAGGCACTCGTTTGCCACGAGGCTGTACAACGCGACCGGTGACATCCGGCTCGTCCAGCAGGCGCTGCGGCACACCCATGTCTCGACGACCGAGGTCTACGCCCAGGTCGATCCCCAGCGTTGGCGCGCGAGCGTCGCCGCGATCGCGTAAGTCGTTGTGCGGCATATATCTCCCAGTATGCGACCTTGGGTGGGGAAAATCCGCGCCCAAAGCGCCAATTTGGGACGATGGGACGCCCCCTAACCGATTGTGACGTATCGTCTTGTTTCTTTGCATGATGCCTCAAGGTGGGGGAAATTCCCCAGTTAGGAACCCGCTCCCACCACGTACCGGAACGGCGCCTGGTTGACCCGCTGGGCAAACTCGTCGGCGAACTGCTTGGCCATCCGCTTGTCCATCCGGCCGCCGTCGATGAGCGCCTTGATCACGTCGGCAACCACCAATTCGAGCACCTGCACGTTGGCCTGCATCAGGGCCCGAACCTCCCTGACCTCGGTGGGTTCGCCGCGCACCAGCCGCTCGCCCCGGATGCCGGCGTCCAGCATGGCGGCCGCCTCGCTGGCCTTGGACGGTTCCAGGTTCCGCAGCGCCTGCACCGCCTTGGACTGCATCAGCTGAAATTCCTTCAGGTGCCGGCTGTTCATTTCCGAGATGGTCTCGGCCACCGCCGCACTGACCCGGCGCTCGGTCTCCTGCTGGATGATGTCCCGCTCGATGTCCCACTGTTCCGCGCGCCGCCACTCACCGATCGTCTCCGGCCGCTGGACGCCGACCTGGGCGGCGATCTGCTCATCGGTCAGGTTGCCAACGATCCACAGCGCCTTGGCCCGCAGGCGCGTGTCAGGGCCGTATCCGTGGCGGCCCCTCACGCCTTTTCCTCCTGGCCGATCCTGATGGCCGTCTGCCCCGTGTACTGTTCCCACCGCTTGACGATCACGTCGCAGAACCCGGGCATGCGCTCCACGGCGAAACACCGGCGGCCCAGACGCTCGGCCGCGATCACCTGGCTGCCGCTGCCGGCGAACGTCTCGAGGCAGATGTCTCCGGGCCGCGTGTGTTTGAGCATCGGCAGTTCGAACAGGCGGACCGGCTTCTGGGTGGGATGATTGCCGTCGGTGCAGCGGGCCTTGCCCTCCCAATCGACCTCCCAGCAGTTCGAGTGCTCGTCCGGCACCGGCAGTGCCTCGGGCTTGTTGCCTTGCTGCCAGCCCATCAGGCAGGGTTCGGTGCGATAGTTCCACATGGCGAAGCCGAGCACGAACGCCGGCTTCACCCACGTGATCGTCTGGTGGTAGCGGATGCCCACAATCTCCCAGGCGCGCAGGAAGCTGCTCGCGGTGGCCGAAGCGTGCCAGCAGTACCAGGCGGCGTCCTTGGCCACCCGGGTCTTGGCGTTCAGGAAGATGCGCTCCAGGAAGCCCTCGAACGCAGCCGGGGAGTCGTAGTGGTCCCAGTACTCGTCGCCCCAGTTGCGGTTCTGGCTGCCGGGCTCACGGCCCTCGGACTTGTCCCGCTGGTTCTGCGGGTGACTTGTCCCGTCATACCCCACGCCGTAGGGCGGGTCCGTCGCATATAGCTTGGCCTGCTGTCCGTCCATCAGACGGTCGAGCACCGCGGGATCGCCGCTGTCGCCGCAGATGAGCCGGTGGCCGCCGAGGATCCACAGGTCACCCGGCTGGGTGATCGGCTCGGCCGGCGCCTCGGGCACGTCGTCTGGATCGGTCAGCCCGTCGGTCGGCGTAAGCGCCGCCAGCAGTTTCTTGGTCTGGTCGGCCAGGTCGTCGAAGCGCAGCAAGTCGCTGAGCTCAGGCATGGCGGCATTGATTTCGGCCAGCAGCAGGTGGATGTCCGCGGTGAACTCGCCGGCGATCGCGGGGTTATTGAGCGCCACGTTGAGCGCCTTCTCCTCCATCTCGTCCAGGTCCACGACCACGACCTGGGTCTCGGTCGCGCCCATCTGCTGGAGGACCTTCAGGCGCTGGTGGCCGCCGACGACGCGGCCGGTACGGCGGTTCCAGACCACCGGCTCGACCAGGCCGAAGCGTTCGACGGAGCCGCGAAGGCCGGCCAGGGCGTCCTGGCTGATGGCGCGGGGGTTGTAAGGGGCCGGGATGAGTTCGGAGATGGGCTTGCGCTCGATCTGCAGGTCGGGGGACATGGTCGGACTCCTTGGGAACGGGCCGGGGTCGGGCTCCCAAGGCGAATTTGAGGCTGGTCTGATAGGGCAATTGAAGGCAGGTTTGTGACGGACTGATTATCGCATAGAATGACTTCCCGTCGCAAGCACGGACTCGACTCGGATGCCACCTACTCGACCGGGAGTAGACGATGAAGACTGACTTCGAATTCACTCCTCGGCAACGCGTGACGGTAGCGAAATTGGCTGGAGCCGCCACAGCAGTGCCGGATATCGAGGACCTGGTCAGGCGATTTCGCGTGCAATCCAGCAAGCACATGACTGTCCGCGACGTGAGGGATCGTGTGCAGGAGGTGCGCAAGGCAAGCAAGAAGTTGAGCGCGGCCCTGCGGGCACTCGAAAGAGCCGGCGGGCATTCTGCCGATTGGATTCTGGAACCGCTCGACCAATGCGAGCATTACGCTTCGGGCTTGTACGAATATCAGTTCAAACGTGGACTCCCGGCAGGCAGGCCGCCGGAATCAGCTAAGACCGACCTTGTCCGAGCACTCGCATCGTACTGGAAATATGTCCTCCAACGGGACGTAGGCACCGGACGGGGGCCGTTCTCGAGGTTCGTGCAGAAGCTCTTGGACTACTCGGGTGTTCCCGGTGCGTCCATCGAAAACCCGGAGGAGGTAGTCCGACAGGCACTGACGACCAGTATCGGTGCGTACATGTGCGAAGCCGGCTACCCGTTTGCCCACCGCCACGAAAGGGACAAACTCACACCGACACAACGACACGCCGAAGAGTTCTTCTCTACCTTTCTCCTAACCCCCGGCGCGCCGGCCTGGCGGCAGCGACCGTCAACGACTAAGAAAAGGCAAATCTCCAAGAAATAGTGAGATTTGCCCCCCAGACGAGCCGCAGAGCCCTCTCTACGATACGGAGGCTTGCACCGGAACCAGCGCGTCAGCCTGGTTTCGGAACTTGAATCCGATCGCAGGAGGCGCGCGTGGCGACCCCTTCTTTGCCAGCCAAACACTCGTTGGAACCTCGCCACCCCGGCGGCATCGTCGCTCCGATTCACGAGCAGATTCGAGCCGAAGCCCGTCGGCTTCTCGAACTCGGATATACGCCGCTGCCGGCAGATCCAATCGGCAAGAAGCCACTTTGCACATGGAAGCAATTCCAGAGCACGCCGCCGAAGCACGATGAACTGGATCATCTGTTCGATCAGCATCCGAGCGCCACTGGGCTTGGCATCGTGACAACCGGCATGGTGGTGCTGGATCTGGACGCCATGCCCGACGGATCGCCGAATCCGTTCCCCGCCGATCCCGACCAGCGCATGGCGCTCGCATACGTTCCCTCGGTCGAGACGCCCCGCGGCGGACTTCACCTCTACTTCAAGGCACCTGCCGGCGTCACGATCCTGAACTCCGCGAGCAAGATTGCGGACCACGTCGACATTCGCGCCGCGGGCGGCTTTCTCATGGTGCCGCCAACGGTGCGTGGCGATCGCTCGTATGAATGGCGCGGCGGCTTCGTGCTTGATGTACCGCCGGACCATCTGCCTGGGGTTCCGCAGTTCATCCTCGATCTCCTGACGGCGACGGCTCCTGCTGAGCGCAACGGCCCCGTGCCGCTGGAGGGCCCAATTGTCGAGGGCGAGCGGAACGATACGCTGTTCAGGCTCGCCTCGAGGTGGCGAGGACAGGGGCTCGACCAGGGGCAGATTCTGGCCCTCCTTCGCCATGAGAACGCCGCTCGGTGCAGGCCGCCGCTGGAAGACACCGAACTGGAGACCATCGCTGAGAGCGCAGGCAAGTATGCACCCAACGAACCGCGCGAACTGCCGCGGGCAGAGTTCTATCCCGAGGAGTGCCCCGCGTACTTGCCTGGTGACCCCGGCCCCATTGTGCAGGAATCGTCGGCCTTCAGACCGCGATTCATTTCGATGACCGATCTTGCAAACCGGCCGCCGCAATCGTGGCTGTTCACCGACCTGATTCCCGATTTCGGTGTCGGCTTCCTCATCGGGAAACCCGGGGAAGGCAAGTCATTCGCGTTACACGAGCTCATCCAAAGCGTCTCTCGTCAGGTGCCCGCATTCGGCGATGAAAAGCTTATGCCCACGAGAGCGGGATGGTGTCTCGCGCTCCTTCCCGAAGCCAGTGCGAGCTGGGCAAGCCGAATTCGCGCGTACTGTGACTTCCATGGAGTCGAATATTGCGACGACTTCGTGTGCTGTCTTGAGCAGAACGACCTCGCCGACGCTGCCGCCTGGGTGCTGCTCCATGCGGCGATCTTGGAACTGTGTCGCCAACGGGGGCGCCCTCCTGTCCTTCTGATTGTCGACACGCTTTCCGCGAGCATTCCCGGGCATGACGAGAACTCGCAGTCCGAAATGACGTTGCTGACCGCGCATCTGCGGGCGCTCGCTGACATGGGCACCTGCGTCATTGTCGCTCACCACACTGCCAAGTACTCCGACAGCTACCGGGGCAGCTCGGTTCTCCTCGGGGCTTGCGACTGGATGGTCTCCATCGTCCAGTCGGGTCATGTGCGCGAGTTTCGGGCCGTGAAGCTCCGCGATGCCGAGCGAATCGCCAGCAAGACCTTTGAAATCAAGGCTCACGGCGAAAGTGCGGTGTGCGTCGGGCTGAATGTCTCGGGGCCTTGGGAGCAGTTTGCTGCTGTTGCCCGTGCTCATCCCGGGCTTCACCAGGCGCTGCTGCATCACGGGTTTCAAGTTGCCGGCGAGCAGCGCACCCCGCCGACCGAGGACGACATCTGCGGTGCGGGCGTCAGCCTGAACACGATTCAATCTACCTGGAACAGCCTCGACGCCATCTCCCCCACCAACGCCGAGGACCCGGCCGCATACAAGTCCGTCCACGGCGTACGAGCGACCGCCTTGCTTGCGCTCGCTGACACGCTTTGCCGCGCCGGGGTGCTCGAAGTGACGATGGGAGAGCTGTCTCGCAAGTCCAGGAAGCTGTCGGTCGTCGTGCGGCAGGTCTGCGGTGACGACGATGATTAGGCTCAGATTCCGAGCTTCGGAACATATACCCTTGCGGGGCTCGGAATGCCCCGCTGGGTGGGTCATTTTGAACCTATTCCGAGCCAACCCACTGAACGCAACTATCTGTCTTGCAAGTGATTGCCAGCTTTTCGCGCGGCATTCCGAGCTTCATCACAGCGAATTCCGAGCCGCTCAACGAGCAGGTCAGATTCCGAGCCGCCTCAGCCCCACCGCGGCCGGGTCTAGAGACTGTTCTCAGCATGGAGGTCAAGGCGATGCCTGACACCAATCCCAGCGTCTCGATCACTGATATCAAGGTTCGCTTGGTCGACGACGGCACTGATGGCCTGGTCGCTTGGGCCTCTTGCGTGATCTCGGGCGCCATCCGACTGGACAACATCGCCATCCGGCGGAGCGCGCGCGACGGCGCGCTGTTCCTGACCTACCCGACCAAGCGTACCGATGCCGGGGACAAGTACCCGTACTTCAACCCCATCTCGAGTGCGGCGGCACGTGCGGTCGAGGACGCTGTGCTGGCGCGATTGGCGGCGCTGGCCAGAACTGCTGCCAATGCCGGGGAGCGGAACCTGTGAAGCGCTCCGACGGCAAAAGCGACGATCTGGCCCAGATCGCAGCGATCCTGGCCACGGGCTACCTGAAGCTTCGTGCTGAATCTGCTAAGCCGCCATCCAGAGCCAAGTTACGGCTGCCAGAATCTGTCTTATCCCCTTGCTATGACCAGCGACCGGAGGCATAGATGTCATGTCGTAACGCCGCAACTCATTGCCGCAAAAGGAGATGACATGACAGCACAGCCCGCCAGCCGAATATCGGATGCAGCGCGCGCACGTGTTCGCGAGCAGGTTGCTTCGGGCTCCGATGACACGAACCCCGCGTACGTGTTCTCGACCGCGCACACCGCCCTGCTGCTGGCCATGGAGTCCGGCACCATCGACTCCGCCAACCTGGCGCGCGCCGAACTAGCGAACCGCGGCCTCGACGCCAACGGCGTCTGGTGCGGCTTCGACCGCGCGCGAGAGATCCACTTGGGTGTCGCCGACAACCTGGCGCCGGACACTGCAGCCGAGCAGGCCATCGCTGAGATCGCACGCCGGATTCTCCACCTCGACACCCTCGAGACCCGCAACAGCGACGCACTCGACTTCCACGAGCTGGCCGTCTGGTCAATCCGCGAAGCGCTCGTCGCTGCCTACAACGCCGGACGCACGGCCGGAGGGAGTCAGCTGTGAACCTCTACTCGCAGATGATCAGGGAGACCATGGCCCGCAACGGCCGGGTGGGAGCCGCCGATCCCCGCCACGTCGAGGGCTGGATGCGAATCGAACATGGCTGCCTCGATGGCCTCTCCCGCTCTCAGTTCGACGTCGAGGTCAGGATCGCACTCGAGTGCATCGCCGCTGCGCCACTGGCCGACAGCGAAGCGCTCGCCACGAGTTACGGGCTCTAGAACCAGGAGGAACGACCATGGCGACAAAGAAGACGACCAGCAAGAAGTCGCAGACCAGCAAGTCGAAGAAGCCGGCTGCCAAGCCGCTTCAGAAGCCCGCCGCCGAGCGTGCGGTCCAGGCCAAGCCCACTGCCCGCCCCCGCGACCCGAACGCTCCCGCGGTCGGCACGACGCTCAAGCGCAGCTTCAAGGGCCAGGACCATACCATCAAGGTCACCGCGGCCGGCTACCAGTTCGACGGCCAGACCTTCGGCAGCCTGACGGCGGTCGCCCGACACATCACGGGCTACGCGATCTCGGGCCCTGTCTTCTTCAAGCTCGTCGAGCCCAAGGCCGCGGCGAAGGCGGAGGCGTGACGATGAGCGCCCAGTTCTTCGAGTCCCGGATGGGAAGGCAGTACTACGAGGTCACGTTGCCCGAACTGGTCCGCCAGCTTCACCGGCTGAACGACCTGCTGGCGCTGGGCGTCGAGCAGATGGAGCAGAACGCCGAGACGAAGGGCGACGGCGGCAACCCCGATGGCGCACTGCAACCGAGCAGTCGAGACTAGGCGGATGTCATCCAGATGAGCAGCGGCACTCGAAAATTGGATTCACCGATGGACCGCAGGAGCGGCCCCGGCATGTCTCCAGTGGCGCGAACCGACATGCCGATCGTGGCCTGGTACATCCGCAAGAGCACGTGCAGCGAAAAGATACAGCAGTTCACCCTTAGTGCTCAGGTTGGCGCTCTCCAATTGCTGTGCGACAAGAAGTTCGGTGACGAATGGACCAAGTACCGAATCTATGAGGACTCCGCTACCGGCACGAACATGAATCGTCCTGGGCTGCAGCAGATGCTCGCAGACGCACGATCTGGCTGCTTCACTCACTTGGCCTTCTTGGCGATTGACCGGCTCACGAGGAACGGCGGGGAACTGCGACTCCTGATTGATGAACTCAAGCGATTGGGCATCAAATACCTGAGCGATAGGGAAAACGTCGAAGACGAAGGTCCTTCCGGAAAACTGGTCTTTGCAATCCACGGAGCAGTCGGAGAGTACGAACACGACATCATCATCGACAGAATTAAAAAAGGTATGTTCAAGAAGGCTGAATTGGGTCAGTGGCCAGGCGGCTGCATCCCCATCGGCTACAGTTTCGACTCAAAGGCCGGACTGCAGATTGACGAGAACGATGCTCCGATAGTTAGGAAGGTCTTCGAACTCTATATCGAAGGCAAAGAGGGATCGAGCGCCATCGCCCAACGGCTGAACAGGGAGGGCTTCCGCACACGCCGCGGTCGCAAGTTCAGCCGCAAGAGCGTGCTCCAAATCCTCAGGAATCCGATGTATGTCGGCCGCTTCCGTTGGCAGAAGCAGGAGTTCGCGAGCCCGCACCCGCCGATCATTGCTGAAAGTACATTCGCAGCCGCCAAGCAAATCCTCGACTCCCGGTCTGAGGAGCCAACCGGCAAGCGGTGGCATCACCAGGACGAGAGGCTGCTCACCGGCCTGATCCGCTGCGGCCGCTGCCGGTCCGGCATGGTTGGCGTCAGCGGCAACAAGAAGGGCCAGAAGCACTCCTACTACGCCTGCACCAAGCGGCTCGAGTCCAAGGAGTGCGACCAGGACTACGTTCGGACCGATTTGATCGAGCCGCTGATCTTGGATGAAATCCAGAAGGTCTTCCGGGACGAGGCGCTGCTGGAGGAAGTCTGGCAGTCTGCTCAGGCCCAGCTGGCAGCGAGCGCGCCCCAGCTCGAAGCGGAGATCAAGCAGATGGACCGGCAGCGGGCGAAGGCCCAGGGAGCCCTGGACCGATACTTCGCCGCCTTCGAGGCTGGCACCATGGCACCGGCGGACTGCAGTCTACGGGTCGCGGAACTGACCGCCCAGATGAAGCAGTTCGACGAGCAGCTTGCCAGCCTGCGTGAGCAGCGGGCCGCCCTGGACCTACCGGCCATCCGGGCTGACTTCCTGAACGAAATACTGACCAATCTGAGCGGCGTGGTCGGCGCTATTCCAGCCCCACAAAAGAAGCACCTTCTCCGCCTGTTGGTGGAGAAGGTGCTCGTGCGCGACCGGTGTACTTTCGAGGTCTGGTACCGCCTACCCCAGTTCCCTGAGGTTCGTACACTGGGCGAACTGGTAGCCCCTACGGGACTCGAACCCGTGTTACCGCCGTGAGAGGGCGGCGTCCTAGGCCACTAGACGAAGGGGCCACTAAATTCGGCGACCCGGAATATATTCCGGCCCGAAATCATTGGCAAGTGTGGTTGCCCGGGGAGGACTCGAACCCCCATCGACTGATCCAGAGTCAGCTGTCCTGCCATTGGACGACCGGGCAATCGACGCGCCAATATACGGTCCGCCTTCCGCGAAGGCAAGAAGGGGATGATACGCCGCAATCCGTATCCTGGTTCCCGGTCGGCCACGCGCGCGGCCCCCGAACTTGCGCCGGCGCAAGCGGATAAGGAACCCCGCCGCTCAGCGCCGCCCCCGCCCCGCGGCCCCGCCGCCCGGCCCGGCCTGGCGGTACCGCTCCAGCTCGCGGCTGACCAGCCGGTGCAGGGCCTCGGGCGATGTCAGGTCCTCCCCTGCCGACGTGCCACGCGGTGGGCAGCACCACGAAGGGCTCGGTCTGGCGCCCGCCCAGCCCGCCGTGCGAGCCTGGCCTGGTCCTCCATGACCACAATGCGCCCGCCGCCGCCGCGCCAGTCGGGCAGCCAGGCGCCGTTGACCACCAGGTCGCCCGTGTCGGGGTAGCCGACCAGGCGCGCCAGCTCGCCGGCCCATAGCTCGCGCCGCGCGTACGGAGCCAGCGGGTCGCGGCTGCCCGAGCGCTGGCCGGTCAGCAGGTTGCGGATGCCGTCGTCGCAGATGGCCATCGCGTCGCCGAAGCGGCGGCGCGCCGCCACGAAGCCGATGCCCGGGTGGCGGGCCAGGCTCTCGACCAGGCCCGGGTACAGTGCAATCACGTCCTCCAGGAACTGCGGGTCGCGGTTGCCGGTGAAGTAGATGTGCGCCAACGAGCCCGACACGCAGACCACCACGGGCGCGCCGCCCGCGCCGCCCGCCTCGTCCGCTTCGCCGGGCCGAGCGTGGGCCAGGCGCGACAGCGCGCTTCGGCTGCGCCGCGCCAGCCAGCCCAGCTGCCGCTCGTCGACTTCCTCCAGCCCCGCCAGCAACGACAGCGTGTAGCTCGTGTCCGGACTGAACGCGCGCCGCACGACGGGACCGTCCGCGGCATCGCCGGCCAGCAGGCCTGCCAGCATCTCCTCCAGCGTCTGCCCGTAGAGCAGCCGGAACGGCACGCTGGGCGTCTGCCCGTGGTCCGACAGCAGCATGATGTCGTAGCGGATGGGCGCGCGGCGTCGCGCGCGCCGGCCCAGGATGCGCAGCTTGCGGTCGAAGGCCGACAGCGTCAGCTGCGCCTCGACCGTGTCGGGGCCCGAGTGGTGCGCCACCTCGTCATAGCCGACGAAGTTCGAGTAGATCACCGGCACCCCGCGCACCATGTCCTGCTTCAGCCAGAAGAACGACACCTCGCGCAGGAACGCGTTGGCCACCGCGCGCTGGGCCGCGCGCCGCGGTGTGTAGCGCAGCCGCGGCCGCACGCGGTCGAAGCGACCCGCCATCGCGAAGGCGAAGCCGGCCAGGAAGTCCCAGGCGGCCGCCAGCACGGCCTTGGTCAGGTCCGTGGGGCTCAGGAAGAAGAGGTTGAAGTCGGCGTTCTCCCCCAGGCGGCGCGGCGCCGAGCGCTCACCCAGCGCGCTGACCGCCATCAGCCGCTTGGCCGCCCCGCCGGACATGAACGTGTTGATGCAGCTGCCGCCCTCCAGCAGCGGCCGGTTGCCGACGGCCACCATGCGCTCCAGGCGCCGCAGGTCGTCCGGCTGGCTGACCACGCGCAAGCGCTGCTCGCGGCGGTCGTACCAACGGTAGCCCGGCACGTTGTCGCGGTCGCCGTAGAAGAAGCCGGCCTGCACCGCCGGCGTATTCGAGGGGATGCCGCAGTGCCACACGTTCAGCCTGTGCGTGCCGCGGGCCAGCATCGCCGAGACCGCCGGCATGCGGCCGCGCGCCAGGGCGCGGCGCAGGCTGGCGCGCGACAGGCCGTCCACCTGCAGGATCAGCAGCCCGCGCGCGGGCGGGCGCTCGCTACGCGGTCCGAAGCGGCGGCCGATTCGGTACAGCAGCGACTGGTAGAACGGGTAGGCCTCATCCACGCCCAGCCAGCCGGTCAGCGCGGCCGAGACGGCGGTGATGATGAACGAGCCCAGCAGCGCCTGGTCGAAGCCGTCGATCACCAGCGTCCACGAGCCCAGCGAACTGGTCCACAGGATCAGGCCGTTGAAGAACAGCGTGGGCAGGCCCAGGGTCAGGCTGTTCAGGGGCAGGGTCAGCAGCAGCAGCAGCGGCCGCATCACCAGCAGCAGGAGCGACAACCAGAGCGGGAGCACCAGAACGCCCAGCCACCAGTGCGGATGCGAGCGATCCAGGGAGAAGCCGGGCAGCGCCAGCGCGGCCAGCAGCAGGGCCACCAGCGTCACGGCCCAGACCAGCAGGTAGCGCCCGAGGATGCCGGCTTCTTTCTTCGCGGCCCGCCTCCTAGCCCGTTGCCGCCCGCCGCAACCGCGCCAGCACGCGCGGCGCGCCCACCAGCTCCATCACCTCGAAGATGCCCGCGCTGCGCGACTGCCCGGTCAGCGCCACCCGGCAGGGGTGGATCAGGTCGCCGGCCGGCACGCCCAGCTTGTCGGCCGTGGCGCGCACCACCTGCTCGAACGCGGCGGCCGCGTGCGCCTGACCGGCCGGCAGCGCCGCCTCCAGCTCCGTGGCCAGGGCCGCCAGCCGCTCGCGGGCCGCGGCCGGGGCCACGTGCTCGTCCCAGTCGGCCTGCTCGCGCGGGTAGTCCTCGCCGTAGAAGAAGCCCACGCGCTCGGGCAGGGTCACCAGGCTGCTGAACCGGTTGCCGAGGGTGGCCAGCACGCGCGCCAGGTACGCGTCCGCGCTGTCAGCACCCGCCACCAGCCAGGCCGCGTCCCAGGCCCAGCCGCGCCCGGCGATGATCGGCCGCGCCAGCGACAGCCGCTGCTCCGGCGACAGCCGCTTGATGTGCTCGCCGTTGATGTGCGCCAGCTTGTCGTAGTCGAAAGCCGCCGGCGCGCTGTTGATTTTCTTGAGGCTGAACTTTTTGACCAGCGCCGCGGTCTCCAGCACCTCGTCGCCGCCGGCGCCGATCGACCAGCCCAGCAGCGCCAGGTAGTTGACCATGGCCGCGGGCAGGATGCCCATCGTCGAAAACTCCTCGACGCTGGTGGCGCCGTGGCGCTTGCTCAGGCGCTTGCGGTCCGGGCCCAGGATCATCGGCAGGTGCCCGAACTTCGGCGGCGTCCAACCGAAGGCGTCGTAGATCAGGATCTGGAACGGCGTGTTGCTCACGTGGTCGTCGCCGCGCAGCACGTGCGTGATGCCCATCAGCTGGTCGTCCACCACGCAGGCGAACTGGTAGGTGGGGAAGCCGTCGGCCTTGACGATCACGCGGTCCACCAGCACCGCGTTCTGGAACTCGCGCTTGCCCACCACCAGGTCGTACCAGAAGGTGACGCCCTCGGCCGGCGTGTGCAGGCGCCAGGCGTGCGGCGTGCCCGCGGCGGCCAGCGTCGCGGACGCGTCCGCCGACAACGCGCGGCACTTGCCGTCGTAGCCCTCCCACTGCCCGCCCGCCTCGGTGACGGCCTTCTCGCGCGCCTCCAGGTCGGCGCCCGTGCAGAAGCAGCGGTAGGCCCTGCCCTGGTCGGCCAGCTGCCGCAGGTGGTCGCGGTAGGTGTCCAGCCGCTCGGACTGCAGGTACGGGCCGCAGGGGCCGCCCTTGCCGGGCCCCTCGTCCCACTCGAGGCCCAGCCACTCCATGCCCCGCAGGATGGCCGCGTAGGAGGCCTCGGTGCTGCGCTCCTGGTCGGTGTCCTCGATGCGCAGGATGAAGGTGCCGCCCTGGCTGCGGGCGTACAGCCAGTTGAACAGGGCGGTGCGGGCCCCACCCACGTGCAGGTGGCCGGTGGGGCTGGGGGCGAAGCGGACACGCGGCGCGGCAGGCGCATTCATGGCGTCGTGGTTCCTTGTCGTTCGGTGGTGCCTACGGCTGGCGGTGCGGGTTGGCGTTGAAGACCAGGCCGCCGGCCGGCTCGCCGCCCACCAGCGGATCCAGGAAGTCGGCCAGCCCCGCCAGGTCCTGACCGTACACGGTGCGCGCGGCCTGGTCGAGGGGGATTCCGGCTGCAGCCTGCCCCAGGAAGTCCCGCAGGGCGTGCATGCCGCCCTCGTACTCCACCAGCTGCCACGTCATCAGGAAGGCGTTGTAGCAGGCCTTGCGGAACAGCTCGCGGTCGCGCCCCTGGTCCGGGTCCAGCGGCGCCGCCAGGACGGCGTCGATCTCGGCCGGCCCCATCAGGACCGGTCCCTTCGCGCGGAATTCGGCCATGTAGTCGGCCAGGTGGATGCCGTCCTCACCCAGGTACTCGACCAGCCCCTGGTGCAGCCATAGCGGCAGCGGCTGGGGCAGGTTCTGCCGGAGGATCCAGTCGATGGCCAGCATGAAGGCGCCGTGGCCGTCCAGGTTGCGGGCCAGCAGGACGGCAAACGGCTCGATCACCGCGCGGTTGCCGTCCAGCTGATAGAGCCGCCACACGCCCTGTCCCGTCAACTCCAGGTAGTGCGCCGACGAGTTCGGGTTCTCGATGTGCAGCGTGTCGCGCGCGGCGAAGCCCACCAGATTCCACATCCGCGCGCGCGCCCACTCCAGCAACTCGACGCACGGCAGCATGTCGCAGTCGGCATAGCCGGGGTGGTGATGCAGGACCCAGGGCCCGCAGCGCTTGGTATCCGGCTCGATGACCAGCCCCTCACGCGGCAGCGGCTGGCGCGCCTGGCACAGCGAGCCCGGGCCGACCGGCTGGCCGTCCGGCCCGGTCTCGGGCGTCCAGCCGCCCCAGTGGTACTCGTGCAGGTGGTCGGGAAAGCCCACCCTCCCGATCAGCGGCTCCGAGGCGCGCGGGTACGGCCCCTCAAACGTCAGCGGCGGCAACTGGCTGGCGTGCAGCTGGGCCGCGGCCGGCAGCGCGCCGGCCAGCCCGGCGGCAAGCCCTAGAACCAGCACGACGGCGGCCGGCACGCCCGGGCTACTTCTTCTGGCCACGTTCGAAGTCCTTCGCTTTCTGGTACCAGGCGACCGCTTCCTTCTTGTTGCCCAGCTTGTCCAGGGTCATGCCGATGTTGTTCATCACCGCTGCGGACTTCTCGAGATCGAGCGCCGTCTCGAAACCCTCGAGCGCCTGGTCGTACTTGCCCAGATAGAAGTACGACAGCCCCTGGTTGTTGTGGGCCCGGTATGTGGGCCCTTCCAGACTGATCAGGCCATCGAACGCGACCACGGCCTCGTCGTACTTCTTCAGGTCCATGTAGGCCAGGGCCAGGTTGTACTGCGCCTTGACGTACTTTGGGTCGAGGGCCAGCGCCTGCAGGTAGGCCTCGACGGCCTTCTCCGCATTGCCGGCTTTCTGCGCCGCGCTGGCCAGCAGGAACGCGGTCTTGGCGTCCGGCTGCAGGAGCAGGGCCTGCTCGAACGGCTCGACGGCCTCGGCGTGGCGGCCGCTGGCCTGCAGGCACTGCGCCAGCGCCATCCAGGCCTGCGGCATCTCGGGGCGCTCGCGCGTGACCGTGCGCAGCGGCGGGATCGCCGCCAGCCACTTCGCCGCCGCGCATCAGGCTCACCGCATAGTTGTAGACCACCTCGGGCTTGGTGTCGGGGGTGACACCGGCGCGCAGCCATTCGGCGGCCTGGTCATCGTTGCCCAGCCGGATGTGGAGGTTGCCGATGGCCACGCGCAGATCCTCGGCTTCTCGATCTCCCAGGCCCGACTGTAGGCGTCCAGCGCCTCCTGCAGGCGGTTCTCCTTCTCATGGACCTTGCCTGTGGCGATCCACGTTCCGGTCCACCCCGGGTGATCGGTCTGCGCCTGCACCGCGGCCGCGGTGGCCTCGTCGGCGCGCCCCAGCTTCAGGAAGACGTCGACCAGGCGTGGCAGCACGTCCGGACGCTCGGGCGTCAGCCGGTAGGCTTCCTGGTAGAGCGCCACGGCTTCGGCGTCCAGACCCGACTGCTCCAGCAGCTTGCCGTCGTCCACCAGCAGCCCCACACGGTGGTTCACCACCGCGGAGGCTTCGCGCCAGCCGTCCTCGGCCTCGGGCTGCTCCTTCTCCTTCAAGCCGTCCAGGAAGGCGCGCGCAGCCGGCGTCTGCTCGGCCAGCAGGTCGCGCACCGCCTGCTCGTCCGCCGCTTCGGTCTCCAGTTCGAACAGCGACTGCACGACGCGAAAGGTCTCGCCGACCGGCGGCTGAAGCTCCGCCAATCCCTCGCGGTAGGTGCGACGCGCATCGTCGGCCTGGCCGGCCTTGCGCTGGGCGCTGCCGATCAGCCGCCAGTAGTCGAGTCCGCCGAACTGGTCGAACCTCCGGTACTCGCCAAGTTCGGCCACGGCCATGTCGTGCATGTCCAGGCGCGAGAATACCAGGCCCAGGTTGCGGTGGTAGTCGCCGTTCGTCCGTTCGCACTGGACCGCGCGGATGAAGGCGTCGCGGGCCGCCGGATAGTCCTCCTTGCCTGCCAGCAGTACGCCCAGGTCGTTCCACGAGCGCCCGTCGGCAGGGTTCTTCACCAGCTTGGCGTTCAGCAGCGCGATCTTCTCTTCGGCCGACACCTGCTGGTCGTCGTAGTGGAACGACCGGGTGCCGTCGGCCAGGGTGTCGATACGGGCCGGGGCCTGCGCCGAGGCGGGCGGCGCGGCAACGCCCCACGCCGCCAGCAGGCTCAACGCGGCCAGCCGGCCAGCAATCGCGAGCGGAGGTCGCCGACGCAGGGTCATGGGATTCCTCTGGGCCGCGTCCGCGGCCGGTCCGGATCCACAAACGGGGATCCGCGGTCCAAGAGTCCGTTTCCGGGGGTCCGCCGCATGATAAGGACCCTCCCGGGGGCTGTCCAGCTTCGGGCTCCTCTTACACCGGGCCGGGCCGGAGATTCCCGCCGCCGCCCGGGCCGCGGCCGCCGCGCGATCGGCGGCTTGACGCACCGCCGGTTTGCTGTTGCATTGGCGCCATGATCCGCATCCGCATCCTGGGTGCCGGCGGCGCCGTGCCCACCCCCACGCACACGCCGGCGGCCTACTGGGTGACGGTCGACGGGACCAGCCTGCTCATGGACCCGGGCCCCGGCGCGCTGGTGCGCCTGGTGCGCTGCGGCGACGCGCCCGGCGGCGTCGACGCCATCGAGACCGTCCTGCTGTCGCACCTGCACCCGGACCACAGCGGCGACCTGGTGGCTCTCCTGTTCGCCCTGCACTCGCCGCTGCCGGCCAGCGAAGCGCCCTTGCGCCTGTTCGGCCCGCCCGGGCTGGCCCGCCTGCTGGATCAGCTGCGGGGCATCTACGGATCATGGCTCCACCCGCGCAAGCGCCGGCTCGACGTGACCGAGGTGCGGCCGGGCGACGTCCTGCCCTTGGGCGAAGGCGGTGCCAGCGCCGCGCCGTTCGCCGTCTCGCACGCCCAAGACCGGCTGTCGGAGGTGGCCCTGGGCTGGCGGTTCCGCGATGCGGCGGGCCGCTCGCTGGTCTACTCCGGCGACACGGGCGACTGCCCAGGCTTGCGCGAAGCGGCACTTGGCTGCGACCTGTTGGTCCTGGAATGCTCGACCACCGACGAGTGGGACGTGCCCGGACACCTGAACCCGACGCAAGCGGGTGCCGTGTGCGCCGCGGCCTCGCCCGGCCGTGTCGTCCTGACGCACCAGTACCCCAATGCGGCGGCGCTGGACCTGTCGGCGCTGGTCGGACGGCAGTTCGCCGGGCCGGTGGAACAGGCCCGTGACGGCGATGTATACACGGTTTCGGCCACGCCGCGAAAGGAACCCGCATGAACCCGCGTACCGCGCGCCGGCTGCCTCTGCTGGTAGCCGCCGTCATCGCCCTGTTCCTGGCCGGTCTGCTGGACGCTGCCCCGGGTGCCGCCCAATCGGCGAACAACCCGCCGCCGCCCCTGGCACCCAGGGGGCGACTGCCGCAGCTGAAGACCGGGACCGACCCCCGCTTCGAGATGGTGCTCATCCACGGCCTGGGCGGGGCAGCCAGCGAATGGGACGGTCTGGTCCCCTACCTCATGGGCACCTTCAAGGTCGGCAACTTCGAATTGGCGGGACATGGCAAGACGCAACCGGTGATGGACCCGACCGTGGAGTCGGAGGCCGAACGCCTGGGCCAGTTCCTGCGGACCAGCGGCCTGACGTACCCGACGCTGGTCGGTCATGGCATGGGCGGCATGATCGCCCTGCAGTACACGCTGGACCACCCGAACGAAGTCCACCGCCTGATCCTCGTCGACACGGCGCCGCGCCAACTGGCCGCAGCGGAGCAGAAGCTGGACGTGGGACGACAGCTGGTCGAGGACTACGACGGCTTCGTCGGAAGGCACTATGCGCTGATGAGCCCGGACGACGAGATCGCGGAGCACATCCTGGACATGGCCCTGCGCACGCACGCGCCGACGTTCGTGTCCCTGCTGATGTCGAGCTTCGACTTCGACCTGACCCCGCGGTTGTCGACGCTGTCGGCGCCCCTGCTGGTGATCGGCAGCGAGTTGATGTTTCCCGACCCGGAGCAGACGCAGCCGAGGCTATCCACCTACGGCTTCGACCAGGCGCGCTCGCTGAGCTTCAAGCGGTTCGGGAAGACCGGGCACTACATCATGCTCGACAGCCGGTGATGCTGGCCAGCGTCCTGATGGCCTTCGGCGTCACGGCCGGGTACCAGTTCGAGCCGTAGCGCGCGCCGGCCGGTTCGGTCAGGCGCCCAGCAGCGCCAGGTCGGCGTCGACCATCATGCGCACCAGTTCGGGGAAACTGACGGTCGGCTCCCAGCCCAGGACCCGCCTTTGCCTTCGCGGCGTCGCCGCGCAGGTGGTCCACCTCGGCCGGGCGCAGGAAGCGCTCGTCCTGCCGCACGTACTGCTCCCAGTCCAGGCCGGCGTGCGCGAACGCGATCTCGACGAATTCCCGCACCGAATGGTTCTCGCCCGTGGCGACGACGAAATCGTCGGGCTCTTCCTGCTGCATCATCTGCCACATGGCACGCACGTAGTCGCCGGCGTAGCCCCAGTCGCGCTGCGCGTCGAGGTTGCCCAGCAGCAGCTCCGGTGGCGCGGCCGGCCCGGATGGCGGCTACGCCGTGCGAGATCTTGCGCGTGACGAACTCGAGGCCGCGGCGCGGACTCTCGTGGTTGAAGAGGATGCCCGAGACGGCGAACAGGCCGTAGCTCTCGCGGTAGTTGACGGTGATGTGGTGGCCGTAGGTCTTGGGCCACGGCGTACGGACTGCGGGGGTGGAAGGGCGTCAGCTCGGTCTGCGGCACCTCGCGCACCTTGCCGAACATCTCGCTGCTGCTGGCCTGGTAGAAGCGTGCCTTCGGGGCGACCTGCCGCAGGGGCTTCCAGCAGCCGCGAGACGCCCAGCCCGGTGAACTGGCCGGTCAGGTCGGCTGGGCCCAGCCAGGGGCACGAAGGACTGGGCCGCCAGGTTGTAGATCTCGTCCGGGGCGGCCGCCTCCATGGCCTTGGTCAGCGAGGCCTGGTCCAGCAGGTCGGCCTGCAGGAACGAGATGCGGTCCTTGATATGGTCGATGCGTTGGGAGGTCTCCGTGCTGGAGCGGCGGACCATCCCCCAGACCTCGTAGCCCTGCGCCAGCAGTAGTTCCGCCAGATACGACCCGTCCTGTCCGGTGATCCCGGTGATCAGCGCTCTCTTGGCCATGGTTTCTCCAGCTCCGCGGGCCTAGGGGGACCATTCGACTCCCCATCTTACACCGCCGGTAGCGGCTGGACAAGTTCGCCGGACGGCTCCACCTTGGAGGGGACAAACCGACCCGTTCCCACCCGGAGGGACTCCCATGTCGATCGTGCTGGACGGCCGCCACCTGACTATCGAGATCCTCTCACGCATCGCCCGCGACGGCGAAGCCGTCGAACTGGCGCCCGAGGCGCCCGAGCCGCATCAAGGCCTGCCGCGCGCTGGTCGAGCGCAAGATCGAGGCGCGCGAGGTCATGTACGGCATCAATACCGGCATCGGCGAGTTCAGCGAGATCATTCTCGACGACGACCAGGTGCGCGACTTCCAGCGCTACCTGATCTACAACCACGCCGCCGGCATCGGCGAGCCCGCGCCGGCCGAGTACGTGCGCGGCGCCATGGCCGGCCGCATCAACGTGCATGCGCACGGCCGCTCCGGCTGCCGTCCCGGGAGATCACGCTCTGCCTGCTGGAGATGCTCAACCGCGGCGTCACGCCGTACGTCTGCCAGAAGGGCTCGGTCGGTGCTTGCGGCGACCTGGCGCCGATGTCGCAGATCGCGCTGCTGCTGATGGGCGAGGGCCAGGCCTGGTACCAGGGCGAGCCGCTGCCCGGCGCCGAGGCGCTGAAGCGCGCCGGCATCGCCGTGCCTGGCCTGAGGCGCGCGATGGCCTGGCGACCATCAACGGTTCGAACCTGCTGACGGCGATGAGCGCGCTGCATATCCACGACATGGAGCGCTGGCTGAAGCAGGCCGAGATCGCTGCGGCGATGTCGCTGGAGGCGCTGCTGGCCAACCTCAAGCCCTACCAGGCGCCGCTGCACGTGGTGCGCGGGTTCCGCGGCGCCATTCGCAGCGCAGCGGCCATCCGCCGCTGCATCGAGGGCAGCGACCTGGCCACCGGCAAGGTGAAGACGCGCGTGCAGGACGCCTACTCGATGCGCTCGACGCCGCAGGTGATCGGCGCCGCGCACGACGCGGTCGCGTTCGCCCGCGCCCAGGTCGAGACGCGACAACCCCATCTTCTTCCCGGAGACCGGCGTCACGCAGACCGGCGCCAATTTCCAGGGGTCGCCCGTGTCGCTGCCGATGGAGATGGCCGGCCAGGCCATCACCATGGTCAGCGTGCTGTCCGAACGGCGCCTCAACCGGCTGCTCAATCCGGCGCTCAGCGCCGGCCTACCGCCTTCCTGACCAAGGGTGCCGGCATGTTCAGCGGCATGATGCTCAGCCAGTACACGGCCGACAGCCTCATCGTCGAACAGCGCATGCTCTGCACGCCGGCCTCGGTGGCCTCGATCCCGGCCGCCGCTGACCAGGAGGATTTCGTCTCGATGGGTATGAACACGGCGCTGAAGAACGCGCAGATCGTCGAGAACGCCTGCGGCGTGCTCGGCATCGAGATGATGGCCGCCGCCCAGGCGTGGACCTGCGCGACTTCGCCCCCGGCCGCGGCACCGCCGCAGCGAAGGCCTGCGTGCGGGAACTGTGGAGTTCCTGGACGTGGAC